>DASREJ010000025.1:0-4189 GCA_035652115.1 Bryobacteraceae bacterium | reverse complement strand
GACGCAGAGAGCCGAGACATCGTTAGAGGAGATGAACTATGCCAGCCGTTGAAGAAGAGATTCAATTAAGAAGAGTTACTCACTGGATTGCGGGCAAGCCCGTTGAATCACGGTCGGGCCGATCAGGCACGGTTTGGAATCCTGCCACCGGAGAACGACAGGCGGCCGTCGATTTCGCAAATACTGAGGAAGTAGATGAGGCTGTCGCCGCAGCAAAAGCTGCATTCCCTGAATGGCGAGCCACATCTTTGTCCAGGCGCTCTGAAATCCTATTCCGGATGCGCGAGTTGATCGATACCAACCGGCGCACGATCGCAGGCTTTCTGACTCGCGAACATGGCAAAACCTTGGCCGATGCGATGGGCGAAGTGGCACGCGGACTGGAGAATGTGGAGTTTGCCTGCGGCATTCCTAACCTTTTAAAGGGCGAGTTTTCGGAACAGGCGAGTCGTGGTGTCGACGTCTATCAGATTCGTCAGCCGCTGGGAGTTGTGGCAGGCATCACACCGTTCAACTTTCCAGCTATGGTGCCTATGTGGATGTTTGCTAATGCTATCGCGTGCGGCAACACGTTTATCCTGAAGCCCTCGGAACGCGATCCTTCTGTGAGCCTGTATCTTTCGGAACTTTGGCAAAAAGCCGGATTGCCGGACGGTGTTTTCAATGTTGTGCAGGGCGATCGTGTAGCGGTGAACCGGCTGCTTGAGCATCCCGATGTGAAAGCGATCAGCTTTGTCGGTTCCACTCCGGTCGCGCGGGCCATCTACGAGGCCGGTACGCGTAATGGCAAACGAGTTCAGGCGCTGGGCGGCGCGAAAAACCACATGGTCGTGCTGCCTGACGCTGATTTGGGTATGGCGGCGGACGCGGCTGTATCGGCGGCATATGGGTCCGCAGGTGAGCGCTGTATGGCCATTTCGGTGGTGGTGGCGGTCGGTACCGTCGCTGATCCTTTGATCGAAGCTATCCGCGAGCGAATTCGCAATCTGCGCATCGGCCCCGGAATGGAAGAGGGCAACGACATGGGGCCCCTCATCACGCGTGAACACCGCGAGCGCGTCGCATCCTATATAGAAAATGCAACCGGCGAAGGCGCCGTTGTGGTAGAGGATGGGCGTTCGCATTCGGCGCGACAGCGCGATGGATTTTTTCTTGGCGCGTCGTTGCTGGACTATGTTAAGCCAGGGATGCGCTGCTATGACGACGAAATTTTTGGACCGGTGCTCAGCATTGTGCGAGCTGCGACGTATGACGAGGCGGTGCGCATCATCAACGACCACCCGATGGGGAACGGCACTGCGATCTTCACTCGGGATGGCGGCGCGGCGCGGAAATTTCAATTCGACATCGAAGTCGGCATGGTCGGAATCAATGTGCCTATTCCTGTGCCCGTTTCCTACTACAGCTTCGGAGGTTGGAAAGCTTCGTTGTTTGGGGATCTCCACATGTACGGCCCCGAAGGAATCCAGTTCTATACGCGCGCGAAATTAGTTACCAGCCGGTGGCCGGATCCCAGCACAAGTAAAGTCGATCTGGGTTTCCCACAAGTACGGTAGCGTCCCCGGCCGATAATAGTAATAGCCATCCTTGATGTATTTCGCTTGTTCGGCCCTCCTTCCGGCCCTTCGGAGTGGAGCTTGTGTAGTCACGCCTTCGCATTTACTCGCTCAGGTCGCGTCTCACAATTACGCCGAAAGCTGCTTGGCGGAGGGGTTGGAGAGCTGGCCACGGCCTGAAGTCTACAGCACCGGCGCATGGCTCCAAACTTGCTGGCAGGAAGCGCGATTCGCGGGCTCCGATGTCCCATCTTTGTTATCCGGCGTGCAGGAACATGCTCTTTGGCAGCGCATTATACAAGCGCAAACACCCAATCTTTTCGATATCGAAAGCACGGCGACTCTAGCAGGGCGTGCTCTAGCTCAAATGGCAGAATGGCAGGTTCCGCTCGAAAACGATGCATGGAGAGAGCACGAAGATGGTAGGCAGTTTCGCGAGTGGCTCACGATTTTTCGCAAGACCTGTAAAGAAGAAGGTTGGATAAGCCGGTCCGATCTGTGGCGCTTAGTTCCCCAATGGATGGCGTCCGGGTGGTGTCGTGGCGGCCCGATCGCGTTTGCCGGATTTGTCAGCGATACACCGACGTTATCATTGGTGCGCAAAACGCTCGGCTCTGCTGCCAAATGTCTTCGGATTGAGCAAAACAGCCACGAGTCAATAGTCCCGGCGCGGCGTTGCGCCGATATGGCTGCGGAGATTGAGACGGCCGCGCGTTGGGCACGTGCTGCTTTCGAACAAGATCCGAAAACTTCCATCGGCGTTTTCGTTCCGGACCTGGCGGCAAACCGGGCTCTTGTTCAGCGCACGTTCAACCAAATTTGTTATCCGGCGGAATTCAAGGAATTTGGCGCGCGAGGTCCGACGCTTGAATCGGAATCTGTTTTTCATCTACACGCCAGGTCGCCTCTGCGCGACCATCCACTGATCGAAGGAGCGCTATTGCTGCTGCAATTGGGGAGCGCTCGCATCCCTATTGGCGAGGCAGGGGCCATATTGCGATCGCCATGGATTGATAGCGCCACGGAGGAACGGAATCAACGCG
The DNA here is from genome assembly GCA_035652115.1 of Bryobacteraceae bacterium. GTDB lineage: Bacteria > Acidobacteriota > Terriglobia > Bryobacterales > Bryobacteraceae > Bog-105. The sequence continues at coordinate 1,590 of DASREJ010000025.1, read as the reverse complement.
CGCAGGCTGATTTCGCTCTTCGGCGAACGCGCGAGTTGGATGTGAGCTTGCGCGATTTAGAGTTTCGGGCGACGGCATGTCCGAAATTGCAAGTCATCTTGCAGCGTGTACGACAAATCATCTCCGAGCGGCCTGTTCGCGCCGAGTTTTCCGTCTGGAGTGAATTTTTCAGCGATATTCTGGGGGCGCTTGGTTGGCCCGGCGATGTCGAACTCACTTCCGTAGAGCAGGAAATCGTGGAGATGTGGAAGGAAGGGTTGTCAAAGCTTGCTTCCCTCACCCTGGTTTCGCCTAGTGCGTCTTATGACGCCGCGGTTTCCAGCCTCAAGTTGCTGTTGGACGAGCGTGGTTTTACGGGAGGAGATTTCTTTTCTCCCATCCAAGTGCTGGATGCTTCACAAGCTAGTGGACTTCGTTTCAATCAAGTTTTTGTGGCTGGTCTTTCCGAAGAAAACAGTTTGGTGAGGCCTTTGATTTCGCCGCTAATTCCGCCTAAATTACAGCGTGCCTGCGGGATTCCCGGATCTTCGGCGAATTCAGTGCATCAATCACGCCAAGGGGCGCTTAGAGATCTCTTTGGCACGGCGCCCCGTCTCTACGCGAGTTACACGAATCGCATCCTGCCTGCTGCTGAGAAATTTGTGTCGCCGGATTCGGGCGATTGGCCTTTGTGGAACGGACGGACTGCGAGGCAATCCCTCGTTGCAGCGGAGCTAGACCGATTCGCAGACACGAATGCGCCGCCATATCGGCCGGGGGCGCGTTCGCTCGGTGGAACGGGGCTGATAAAGGATCAATCGCAGTGTCCCTTCCGTGCATTTGCGGTTCGACGTCTAAATGCCCGTTCGCTCGAAGACGGATCTTTCGGGCTTGACAGTCTGGAGCGCGGACGCTTCGTGCACGATGCCCTCAAGATGGTTTGGGATGATCTCAAAACGCTGGAGGGATTGAAGAAGATTCCTCCGTTCGAACTTCAATTTCTGGTACAAGACGCGGTAAAAAGGGCTGTCCATACACGTGAAGACGGTCCGTTGCATCAGCAGCTATCGTTGGCCGAAATTGATCGATTAATTGAAGTTGTGCTTGCGTGGCTCGAGATTGAGCGCAATCGCAAACAGCCATTTCAGGTGGAAACCACCGAGCAAGCGCGTGTTCTGGAAGTTGCCGGCTTGCAGCTCAATATTCGAATCGATAGAATCGATCGCCTTAGAAATGGTAAACACCTGCTCATTGATTACAAGAGCGGTGACACGAGTGCGGCGAGTCTGAACAAAGAACGTCCCAGAGAACCGCAGCTTCTTGCCTATGCCGCCGCGATGCGGGACGAAGTGGACGGATTCTTTTTTGCCCAACTAAAACCTCGGAACGCGGCCCTTGTCGGGTATGCGCGCGAACTCCACATCGATGGCCAAAAACCTCCGGGCAAGAACGTGAAATGGGATGACTATCTGCGAGACCGAATCGGTGCGGTTGAGCGCTTGGCAGAGTCTTTCGTTGCCGGAGATGCGGCGGTGGATCCTCTCACCGGCGCGTGCCAATACTGTGGCGTTACGCCATTCTGCCGCGTAAACGAACTTCGTTACGGCAGGA
>DASREJ010000024.1:0-26488 GCA_035652115.1 Bryobacteraceae bacterium | reverse complement strand
CAATTGAACCGCTGCTAGGCAACACGACACGCATAGGCGTCAGAAAAGCGCTGCTGATTTTTCGCGAAGTGGAACGCATGGCGCGAGAGTCCGCCGAAGGCCAGGCGATGGAACTCGATTGGATACGAACGGCGCAATTCGATCTGCAGGATCGCGACTACGTCCGCATGGCGTACAAGAAAACGTGCTGGTACACCGTCATTGCGCCTTTGCGGATCGGCGTCATTTGCGGCTCCCGGCCCGGCCCGCTCACACCGCTTCAGACTGAACTCGAATGGCTTGTGGAACTCGGCTTTCTTGCCGGCATCGCGTTTCAAATTCACGACGATCTACTGAATCTTGAGGCGGATGAAAACTTGTACGGAAAGGAAAGTGGCGGCGACTTGTGGGAGGGCAAGCGAACCATCATGCTGCTCCATTTTGTTCGTTCGGCTTCGACCGCGGCCCGTGCGCGCGCGCTCGAGATCCTGACCACGGGCCGCAGCCATAAGCGCCGCGAAGACATCGTGTGGTTACTCGATGCGATGAAAGAAGCGGGTTCACTTCAATATGGGCGAACGATGGCCAGAGATTACTCCGAGCGCGCATTAGAACTGGATTCCAAAGGCTCGTTTTTTCTGCTGGAAAACGACGATCGCCGATTTCTACGAGAGATGTTAAACTACGTCATCGATCGAACCAAATAAAACGCGGGAGTGATGATTGCGCATACCGAATGAGCCAAGTGGCGGCGCGGCGAATGTCTTTTCCGACCTCCTTCGTCTTCAGAGCGAATTTCATTCGCGCCTCGCCGAAGAAACTTTGCGCTATTTTCGCCGCATTCAAGGTTCCAGTGTTCCCGCGGCACCCGGAACCGTGATGCTGCCCGATGGTTCTATCGAGCTGACAGGTTCTGGTGCGCCGGGTTCCGCTGTAAATCTCGAAATGGAAATAGAGAATTTGCAGCGCGTACACTGCATGGCCGCTCCCATGCTCTCGCCGCTTGTAGATCAATCCGGAGCCACGTGGTTTCCCGCTTGCGACTATTCGCTTCCCGCGCTGGTTGCTCCTGGCGAAATCGCCACGTTGAAGATTGAGTTCCCAATCCCGCAGCAGCTTCCATCCGGCGTGTATCGCGGTGCTTTACTCCTGCAAGGTTTTCGTGCGGGGGCCGTGCCCGTTGCCGTTTCTGTAACCGGCGAGACAGCCGCTGAACCTAAAGCTTCCGCAGGCCGCAAGCGCGCCGCTGCTTCAAAACAAACCCGAAAAACCACTTCCAATTCCAAAACTTCTTCCAAAAGGACTACAAGGACGGCCAAGAAGGGACCGGCAGCATAATGGCCTCTGCCCCCGGCCGTGTCCAATTGATCGATGAGCCGGAAGGCCCGGGCCGCACCACCGCGACGCTGGTTGCCTCTCTTACTGCACGCCTGGCTACTCTTCGGCTGGTGTCGGGCGCAGATGCGATCGGCAGTCTTACCGCCGGATTCGCCGCATTAGGTAAAGAGGTCAGCCGGACCGCTAGCGGCGCGCGCCTCCGCCGCGCGTTGGAGGTGAGCCGTGCCGGAAATAATGGCGATGCGCTCTGGACTACTTTCCAGATGAAGACCTGGCTCGCCGGTCTGCCCGCAAGCCCAGTTCTCGATCAACTTCGAAACGATGTCGCGCTTCTGCTTGCAAGCGACCTTACCGATGTACTGACTGTTTTGCCAATTCCTTGCACAAGCTCGCCCGGACGCATCGAGGACGAAAAGGAGCCATCTACATTTCTCGATTGCGCCATGGGTTTATGGGCATTTTCGAAAGAACTCGTGCGCTCTGTTGAAGGGCTCGCCGCTGCTACGGCCTCCGAGCAGGCTGAATTTGTGCCCTCTGATGAAACGGCTGATGATGAGAACGGTCCACTGTTGCGGTGACGCGCCTTGATTCACTTCGGCCTCCCGCGCTTTGGGACTCGTCGCAAGAAAAATACAAAGATTGGCTGCATCTCAACGTCTTTGATCATGAGACCGGGGCGGTGGGACTCATCAACGCGTCGCTGCATGGATCACCGTTCGATCCAAGATCACGGGTCCTGGGCACGACCGTTGTCAACGTGCCCGACCGCGGTTGGATCGGCAATGTCGAAGTAACCGGCTTCGATGAAGCCACAATCGGAAGCTCCGCCATTGGACTCTCCAGATCCGGCATTGCGGTAGATGCTACAAAAGGCGCGATTTTGGCGTCCGTGCGCGACTCTCAAGACGGGTTTAGCGCAACTTTTTCCGCTGAACCTGTTACAGCACCTATCGACATAGAAGAGCATCTGTCTTTGGCGGATGGCTGGATCTCGTGGTACGTCGTCCCCCGTTTGCGAACGTCAGGCAACTGGACGATTAACGGGCAGGAATTCGACCTCGCAAATGCTTCGGTGTATCACGACCACAATTGGGGCCGGTGGCATTGGGGCGACGATTTCGGCTGGGAGTGGGGATGCTTTTTGACCTCCGGGGGAACTTCGTTCGTTCTCGCGAGGACCACAGATCGCGCCCATCGCAAGCTGAACCGGCTTTCACTCTTCGTGCAGAGCGGCACGGAACGTCGCAATTTTAGCGGCGCTTCTATTGACTTCAGCTATATGGGCGAACTTTCCTGCGTAAGCCGCAGGCTTCCCGGCGCACTGGCTGCGCTCCATCAGGATCGCGCGTGTCCTCGCCTGCCTGCACAACTGAAACTTTCGGCCTACGACGGTATTGACGAAATCGATCTCACATTCACCGCTCGCGAAGGACTGCAACTCATTGCGGCCGATCCGATCGCGCTCAATGGGTTCACTTTCATTCACGAGATTGTGGGCGAATTCAGCTATCGGGGAGAGATTGGGGCTGCTGCTATCTCCGGAAGTGGGCTAGGCATTTTTGAATATGTCGACTGAGGCAAGACTCACGTTAGGCGAATACATCGCCGCCTTAGTTGATGCGCTTGCGACTGACGATCCGGCCGGCTTCACGCGTATGCGCGAAATTGTCGACGCGCGAGCCGCCCGTATCGAACTCGATGACGAAGCCGTGGAAGTGGTGTTTGTGGTCGGGCAGTTGCATGTAGGCGCGAAGCTAGGCTTTCCGATCGAAGGGTACGGCAGTACGAATAGCGCGACGGTTCTCGATCTACTCGATGGAAATCTTGAAGTCAATACGGCGGTTCTCGATGGCCGTCTGCGGTTGGTTGGAGATGCCGACGACGTCGCTCGAATGTGCATTGCCATCGAGATTTTGCTGAACGCGTCGGCTCGGTCTCCGAGGTTACAGTCTCTTGCCGGACGTTTCCGACATGAGCGTAGCGGGACGGCTGAGCGTTCCGTCTACAACCTCGTGTGGTATCCATTCGCCTGTTCGGATAGTGAGTTAGCGCTGCTGAATCGCCTCGATCTTCTACCCGGTAGCGGGAAATTGTAAGGATTTGCTCAAGCCGGACGGGCGCCGCGGGCCTAGAATGGCTAAGCGTACAGCCGATGATTGTTTCCGCACCAATTGCGAAGTCTGCCGCGACCACGGCGGGAAGCCGGTTAGCGTTCATAGACAACATTCGATGGGTGATGATCGTGATTGTCATCTGCCATCACGCGGCGGTGACATACAGTCACGTCGGCGGATGGTATTACCTAGACGGCCCGGAGCCGTCCATTTCAGCCAAACTTCCCTTCGTTGCTCTCGAGACTTACGACCAAGCTTATTTCATGGGATTTCTGTTTCTTATCGCCGGGTACTTCGTACCACGAGCATTCGACGTGAAAGGTCCTGTACGCTTTTTGCGAGACCGCGCCATTCGTCTGGGTATCCCCTCCCTCATCTTCATGCTGATCATCCAGCCAGTCACGGTTTATTGGTTGCTGAGGCGATTCTACGAACCTAGCCGGCCGCCGCTAAGCGGAGCTTACCTACCGTACATTACAAGCGGACGCGTCCTCAGCGGCACTGGGCCTATGTGGTTCGCAGTCGCACTGCTCGCTTTCTGTTGCGCATATGCGGTTGCGCGCATCGTAGTTCCACGCTTCCGTGTCGATCGCCTCCCGACTCATAAAAACGTCGTAGGCGCTATTCTGCTCATCGCCATCTGTACATTTGCGGTGCGCATCGTTCAGCCGATTGGCACCAACATCCTCAACATGCAGCTTTGCTATTTTTCGCAATACGTGATGCTCTTCGCCATCGGCATTTTCTCTTATCGTGGCGACTGGCTGCTACGAATTCCCTCGTCGTTCGGCCTTTTCTGGTTCAAGCTTGCGCTGCGGATTGGGATCCCAGGATTCTTCGCCGTGCTTGTTGTTTCGGGAGCCCTGCACGGCAATGCAGGCCCGTTACTTGGTGGATTGCACTGGCAAAGCGCCCTCTTCTCGCTCTGGGAGTCGCTTTTCTGTGTGGGCGTTTGTCTCGGACTAACAGTTCTATTCCGGGATCATTTCAACAGGCAAACTCAGTTCACCGGCTGGATGTCAAGAAATAGCTTTACTGCCTACATGCTGCATACGCCAATTCTCGTCGCAACGACGCTCGCGTTGCGCTCGCTGCACACTGCAGTTGGCCTGAAGTTCCTATTTGCGTGTCTGATTGCGGCGCCCATCACGTTTCTCGTCAGCGGCCTCTTGCGTCCCATACTTCCAGGACTTCGGCGAGTTCTTTAAACGGAGGTGTGTAGTGCGGCGAACCCACGCTCAAGGCGGCTGCCCGAGGAATTAACAGGATTCCACTTTATCCAGTGGACTTTTTCGAGTGCTTCGCCGACTCTCCGTCTGCGCTCAGTTGCCGAGACGCCGCGGTAGGTCAAAGGGAGTTCCACGTTTTCAAATACGTTTAGATCACCGATGAGGTTAAATGCCTGGAAGACGAACCCGATCTCATGGTCGCGAATGCGGGCTCGCTCTTTCAAGGATAGTTGGGAAACGGGAACGCCATTGATGAAGTATCCGCCTCGCGTTGGGCTGTCAAGCAGGCCTAAAATCGCAAGTAGGCTGGATTTACCGCAACCTGAAGGCCCGGCAATCATCACGTACTCGCCTCGATAAATTGACAAGTTGATATCAACCAGGGCGTGGGTCTCAATCTCATCAGTCACGAAAACTTTATGGACCTGCTCAAGACGAGCTAGCGGTACCGAGCTTTGTTGCGAAACTGCGGTCAAGGCACCGCGCTGAACGCTTGCATAACTCGTGGACACCGGTGGCAGTAAGCCAACAAACTCGCCAAAGTCTGTTGGCAGTTCAACGGAAGGATACCGATCGCCGAGTTTTTGGCGCCAATCAGCATACCAACTTGGCGCTAAATCCGGCGCTGATACCAAAATCTTTTGGAGACAGGCTTTTACATCCTGCTTGATCGTTTCGAGACTGTCTGTGGCACTTGAAAGTGTCAAACGGTAGAAAGGATCTTCCGAATAATGACGAAATCTTAGAAGATCTACCTTCTCATACCTCAGTTGGTAGGCCTCGACTTTCGCAGGCGAGGATGCAAAAAGCAGCTCAGTGGCGGCGTTATAGGAACTTAAGGTGGCAGCGAGTCCGGCGTCATGAACTACAAATTTGGCTCTATCCGCGATCTCGATAGCTTCTGTTTCTCCATCCTCCGAGTGATAAATTGCCACAAGGCGGCCGGCAAGCCTACCTATCGGCACTACTGGACCCGGATAGCAGCCCATCGGGCAGTCGTACCCCAGAAGCTCGAAGTTTGATAGGTCCTCCCTGTTCATCACCTGGAAGCAAATCGCTCAACGTGCCGGGAAGCTTGTTCTTCCAGCACTTCCGCAACTCGGGCTGGATTGAAATTGCGATGTGAACTATAGGCGAAATACTCAGGTATCCACGGTCTCATCTTGCCGCAATTATCGGATCACGCCGGCCGAGACTCTCGTTTCGTGCGATCCAACATATCAATTTCCGTGAGGATCAGGTCCATGACCGCCTGGTCACCCACTTTGGAATTAATCATCATGTGATAAAGATCCCGCTGCGGCCAGGTTTTCTTGTAGTATCGCTTGATGAATGCCGCACGTTCGTCGTCCACCGTTTCAAGCAGGCGCTCGGCATCCGCTTTCGTATTGCCTAATGCCAGCAAACGGCGCAGTTTCTCCTGGTAGGAGGCATAAATGAAGACGTGAAATGTGTCCGGACGATCGCGCAGAAACCAGGGCGCGGCCCGGCCGACGATGATGCTATTCCCTTTTGAGGCAATGTCCTTGATGATCCGCTCAAATGCGTGCGACAGGCCCTCGGCATCCAGCATTTCCATCCCTCCGCCCGTATAGCTTTCTTCGTAGCTCCCACGCATGAAGATTTTGGCCAGCCGGTAGAATGTCGAGTCCAGGCGCTCCTCACGTTCTTCCACCGCCTTTTCGTCGCATTTAAGACGGCGTGCGATCTCACACGTGATCTGACGGTCCCAAAGCGACCAGCCAAGCCGGTCGGCTAATTTCTTCGCGATCGTACCAGCCCCCGAACCATATTCGCGCTCGACGGTGATTACGTTAATCACGCCACGCCTCCTGGAACGCTATCTTAGCGATTTTTCCGCGATCTGATCGCCATACACTTGGACCGCCTCCCGTGGCAGTGGTTTCAATAGTCAAAACCCAGACAAAGGACCGCGCAAATAGGTTGAGACGCAAGCAATGTTCGATAATCAAGATTCGGTTCAACTCCCCGTGCCAGTCGATGGCGCGCAAGTCTTGTAAGCTACTGTTCCGGTTCCGGGCGGCTTTTAGGAGAAATACATGTGGATCGTTCGCCTGGCTCTGCGGCGACCGTACACCTTTGTCGTTTTAGCGTTGATGTTGTTCATCTTGGCGCCAGTGGTCATATCCCGGACGCCAACCGACATCTTTCCTAACATCGATATTCCCGTTGTCAGCATCGTTTGGCAGTATGCGGGCCTTTCAGCGCAAGATCTCTCCGAGCGCATCGTTTACATCAATGAGCGGTCGTTGACGACTACGGTTAACAACATCGAACATATCGAATCTCAGTCGATGGACAACATCGCTGTCATCAAGATTTTCTTTCAGCCGCACGCTAACCTTTCATCGGCAATCGCGCAAACTACGGCCATCTGCCAGACGCAGTTAAAGCAGCTTCCTCCGGGAACAACGCCGCCGCTGATTATCACGTACAACGCCTCCACTGTCCCGATTCTCATGCTCGGGCTTTCTGGCCTGGGTCTCAGCGAACAGCAACTGAACGATCTGGGCCAGAACTTCATTCGCCCGGCGCTGGTGACGGTTCCCGGCACTGCCATTCCAAACTCGTTTGGCGGCAAGCAGCGCGAGATTATGGTGGATCTGAATACTCAGGCCCTGCAGTCGAAGGGGCTGAGTCCAGCCGATGTTGTCAGCGCGATCGGAAATCAGAATCTGATTCTTCCCGGTGGCACTTCTAAGATCGGCTCACTCGAATACGACGTGGAAATAAATGGTAGCCCCCAGCGTGTTCAAGAGTTGAATGATTTGCCGATCAGGACCCTGAACGGAGCGACCATTTATGTGCGCGATGTTGCCCACGTGAGGGACGGTTATCCGCCGCAGACCAATATTGTACGGTCGAATGGCCTGCGCGGTTCCATGATGGCCATCTATAAGAATGGCGATGTTTCAACGCTGGATATTATCGCTGGCGTTCGCAAAATGTTGCCGGTTATTGCCGCGACGCTGCCGCCAGAGCTGAAGATCACGCCCATTGCCGATCAATCCGTTTTCGTACGCGCCTCGATAGCAGCCGTGGTTCGCGAAGCGGTAATTGCCGCGTGCCTGACCGCCATTATGATCCTGGTGTTTTTGGGAAGCTGGCGCAGCACATTAATCATCGCGATCTCAATTCCTCTGTCTATCCTTTGTTCGATTTTCGCTTTAAGCGCGCTGGGCGAAACCATCAACATCATGACCTTGGGTGGATTAGCCCTGGCCGTCGGCATTCTGGTGGACGATGCGACGGTCGAGATTGAAAACATCAACCGTAATTTTGAAATGGGGAAGGAGATCGAACAGGCCATTCTCGATGGAGCGGCGCAGATCGCGATTCCGGCATTTGTCTCTACCCTCAGTATCTGCATCGTTTTCGTTCCGATGTTTTTTCTTACGGGCGTGGCGCGCTACTTGTTTGTGCCGCTTGCGGAAGCGGTGTCGTTCGCGATGCTCGCTTCCTACGTTCTGTCGCGAACCATCGTTCCCACGATGGCGAAGTATCTGCTAAAAGGGCATTCGCACCACGAGGCGGTAGCGCATGCCAACCGGCGCAATCCGTTCGTGCGTCTGCAATTGGCGTTCGAGAACGGTTTTGAGCGGCTGCGCGGCTGGTACCGCGGAATTCTGCAGCAATGCGTCCGGCATCGTACGATTTTTGTCACTCTCTTTCTGTTAGCGTGCGTCGCATCTTTCGCTCTGGTGCCATGGCTGGGACAGGACTTCTTTCCAGCTTCCGACAGCGGACAATTCAGATTGCACATTCGCGCGCGCACCGGCACGCGGATTGAGGAGACCGCAAAGTTGTGCGACGTCATCGAGAACAGCATTCGAGAGCAAATTCCGCCGCACGAAGTCGTGAATATTCTTGACAACATCGGACTGCCGTACAGCGGTACAAATACCTCTTACGCCAACAACGGAACGATCGGTCCCGCTGACGCAGACATTCTTGTTTCGTTGTCTGAGAAGCATCGGCCGACTGATGAATATATTCGTGCGCTGCGCGCGCGACTGCCGAAGGAATTTCCAGGAGTTCTGTTTTACTTTCTTCCCTCTGACCTAGTGAGCCAGATTTTGAACTTTGGCCTTCCCGCCCCGATTGACATTCAAGTCCTGGGCAGAAACATAGAAGCGAATCGGAATTTCGCGGACAGGTTGCTGCAACAGGTGAAATTCATTCCCGGAGCGACAGACCTGCGCATTCAGCAGCCTTTCAACCAGCCCAAGATCTTCGTCAATATTGACCGGACGAAGGCGCAACAGGTAGGCTATAGCGCTTTGAATGTGGCGCAAAATATCCTTGTCTCATTAAGCGGAAGCTTTCAGACGAGTCCGACTTTCTGGCTCAACCCACGTTCGGGAGTCAGTTACAGCGTTGCGACCGAAAGCCCGCAATATTCAATGGACAGTTTGCAGGATCTGCGCAACATCCCTGTGGCAACTCCGGCCGGAGCTCCTGGAATTCTTGCGAGCGTCGCGTCACTGGAGCGCGGAACCGGTATCGCAACGCTGTCGCATTACGATATCGCTCCGGTGATCGACATTTACGGCTCCGTTCAGGGAACCGATTTGGGAAGCGTTGCGACGCAGATTGACCATCTGATTGCGAAAAACTCCAATAATCTGGTGCGCGGCTCACGCATTGTGGTGCGTGGGCAAATCGAAACCATGCGCTCCTCATTCCGCGGCCTTATTGCCGGCCTGGCTTTTTCGATTGTTCTCGTCTACATGCTCATCGTCATTAACTTTCAATCGTGGCTTGATCCATTTATCATCATTTCCGCTTTGCCCGCGGCGTTGGCAGGCATTGTTTGGTTTTTGTTCGTTACTCACACTACGGTGAGCGTTCCTGCCCTGACGGGTTCCATCATGTGTATGGGAGTCGCTACTGCCAACAGTATTCTCGTCGTGAGTTTTGCCAAGGAGCAGTTGCCCGATGTCGATACGGCTGCCGATGCCGCGCTGCTCGCCGGCTTTACGCGATTCCGCCCCGTTTTGATGACTGCTCTCGCGATGATGATTGGAATGCTGCCGATGGCGTTGGGCTTAGGAGAAGGCAGCGAACAGAATGCGCCGCTTGGCCGTGCGGTCATCGGAGGCTTGTTGTTCGCAACGGTGGCGACGCTCTTTTTTGTGCCCAGCTTTTTCGCTCTTCTGCACGGCAGACGGCAGGGCGCGTAACTCGCATGAAGGCCCTTCGATTCGTCATTGTTCTAATCCTGGTTTTAGTCATTGTGGGATTGGTAGTCGCTTCAGGCATCCTCCCGCGACTGCATCAACAGCAAACTCTCAAGCAACAAACGGTGATTGCGGCCGAGCCCGCGGTTACCGTAACTCATCCGAAGCCTGGGAATCCGGCAGAAGAAGTGATTCTTCCCGGCAACATACAAGCGTTTACTGACGCCCCCATCTATGCCCGGACCAGCGGCTATTTGAAAGCCTGGTACTTCGATATTGGCGCGCATGTCAAACAGGGGCAACTGCTCGCGGTGATCGAAAGTCCGGAAGTAGATCAACAATTGCAGCAAGCGCGAGAAGAGCTTAGTACCGCGGAGGCAAATCTCAAGCTGGCGCAGATTACCGCCAGCCGGTACACAGATCTGTTTAAAACCGATTCAGTGTCGAAGCAGGACGTGGACAACGCAGTGCAGGATGCGGCCGCAAAAAATGCGACGGTCAAGTCCGCAGAAGCAAACGTTGCTCGGCTGCAGCAGATGGTTGCGTTCGAAAAGGTGTATGTACCGTTCGACGGCGTGGTAACGGTGCGCAATACGGATATCGGGCAACTAATTCAGGCAGGAACCGAAGCAGGCACCGGATCTGTCAATGGCGGCGCCGGCAGAGAACTGTTTCATGTCGCGGCCGTTAACCGGCTGCGTGTCTTCGTACAGGTGCCGCAAGTGTACTCTCACGCCACCACGCCCGGTCTGAGCGCCGAGCTAACTTTACCCGAGCTTCCCGGACGGCGCTTTCAAGGCAAGCTGGTTCGGACAGCGGACGCCATGGACCCTGCTACCCGCACTCTAACCGTCGAAGTGGACGTGGTGAATAACAGCGGATTGCTTTATCCCGGCGCTTACACGCAAGTTCATTTCAAGATCAAATCCAATCAGCTCACGCTCCTCGTACCTGCAAGCTCGCTGGTGTTTCGCTCCGAAGGCTTGCGGCTTCCCACAGTGGTGAACGGAAGTCGCATTTCTCTAGTGCCAGTGGTGGTGGGGCGCGATTTTGGAGACACGGTCGAAGTGCTGTCCGGTCTTTCGGAGAACGCCTCCATCGTGGAAAATCCTCCCGACTCCCTGGTTCAGGGAGAAATTGTGCGTGTCGTACGTTCCCGCACGTCGCAAGAAACGGCAGACGCGCCCTGAATCAGGCTTTGCTTGGTTCTTCCTGGCTCTTCTCTTCCGGCTTAACTGTCGAGCGAACGACCATGAATTTGTTCAGCACGTCGAACCAGAAAGGCGCGCCGAGAGAGATGGCGAGCCCGGTTGCCAGTAGACCGGCAATCTTCAATATCCAGGCCCCAACACTATCCGGCAATGCACGCCACACGATCTTTTTATCGACGGCGGTTTGATTTGCGGTCCAACCAATCGGAATATCAGTTACCCGTATCGCAGCAGATAGACCATCGAGGGCTGCTCCAGTGGCTAACGTTGTGCTTGTTGCTTGCGCGATTAAAGCTGTTCTGGCCGCTGGAGTGACGTTGAGAAACCGCGCAATGTCAATTGTGTCGACGTTGAACCCGAACGCGATCACGAATCCTAGTGTTGCAATAATTATCTGGGTTCGGCGCTTGTACCAGCCGGACACGCGATCCATTGAGCCGTTGTACCAATCCTCGATATTCTTCTGAGCCCGCCCAAAATCGTTGCTCGCCGCGTGAATCAAGGGCGTGAGAGTTTTTTTGAGGTACGAATCGTCGGGTTCCTGTTTAACTAGATCAAGCACCGTGAGAGCAAACGTTTTAGCCGGTATGTAGGAGGGCAGATTGCCGGGATTATGGGGATCGTAGCGGCCTCGAAAAAGACCGTATATCAGCGGATGGTCATAAAACTTTGGCAGTATATTCGTCGCTTGCGGTCCGTTGAGCATTTCGCGAAGTCCGCGTTCAAGATCTTTCGATCTGTATTTTGCGAATGTTTCGAACCCTTCCTTTATCGACGAACAAACTAGGCTAAGCAACAAAAACAGCAAGGCGAGTCCGATAGCAACATCGAGGATCTGCGAGCCAAACATTTTCAATTCTCCGTTGGAGCGTCATCATATCGTACTGGCATGTAGCGGTTGGGGATGTGAGGCTCGTCATACAATTCAGGACGGGAGCTAAGTTATGCTGCTGCAATTTCCGGTCGCCACTTCCGATATTGATTTCGAGAAAACCTACGATGCCGTTGTGGTGGGTTCGGGGGCTGCCGGCGGAATGGCCGCGCATGTTTTGACGCAGCACGGTATGAAGGTGCTGCTGCTTGAGGCGGGCAAGAATCAGGACACCGGCAAAATCCTGCATTCGATGCAATGGCCGTACGATCATCCGCGCCGCGGCAAAATGCCGCCGGATTATCACGCGCTGACGACTAACGAATACAACATTCGCCAATCGCCCTATGCGCAAGGTTCGCCTTATACAAAAGTGCAGTCGTATGTTCAGGGGTGGGGCGGTTCCGACTACAGCAAAACTCTTGTCGTAGATGAAAAGCAGCATCCATATACGGGAACGCGTTACGCGTGGGTGAGGGCGAGGACAGTGGGAGGCAAGACCACCATTTGGGGTCGGCTTGCGCTAAGACTTTCCGATTACGATTTCAAAGCAAAAGACCGCGATGGATATGGGGAAAATTGGCCCCTCTCTTATTCGGATATCGAGCCTTATTACGACCGGGTGGACGAGTATCTGGGTGTTTCAGGCCATCCGGAGAATCTGCCGTATTTGCCTGACAGCAAGTTTCAACGGGCGGTCAAATTGAATGATGCCGAAGTGCATCTACGAACGACGTTAAAAGGCATGGATCGTGTTCTGACTCCCTATCGTGCAGGCGTCACGACGGACGGCTTGAAGCATAACAAATATCGAAGCCGCTGCTATGGGCGAGGGGCCTGCAATCGCCACGTGGGCGGCTGCGATATACACGCAGCGTTCGATTCACCCACCGGCCTGATCCGGCCCGCAATGGATACGGGCAACCTGGTGATGAGGGCGAATTCCACAGTCTATGAAGTGACCGTGGATAAAAGCACTGGCAAAGCAACCGGAGTGTCGTTTCTCGACAGCGACTCGCGCAAGAGTTATCAGGTAAAAGCGAAAGTAGTTATCATTGCGGCCTCAACGCTCGAATCCGCACGGCTGATGCTGCTTTCGAAATCCAGCCTCTATCCAAATGGCATTGGCAATTCGAGCGGCCATGTCGGGCATAACTTCTGCGAGCACGTAATGGGGCCTTCGATAGCGGGAATAAAGAAGGATCTAATCGGTAAACCCCGGACGCTCGACGATGGACGGCCAGGAGGATTTTACGTAGCGCGGTTCAGAAATCTTACGAATAAGTCCGACTTTTTGCGTGGTTACGGATTTGAAGGCGGCAGCGGTACGGGAATGATTCCGGGTACGGCGTACACCACGCCTGGTTTTGGCGAAGAGTACAAGAAACGCGTGCGAGACTACGCTGGTGCCACCATCGAAATGGGCGCCTTTGGCGAAGTTCTATCCCGCTACGAGAATGCAGTCGATATCGATCCGACGGTTAAGGATGCGTGGGGAATACCCGCTCTACGGTTCAGCTATCGCTTCGGTGAGAACGAAAAGAAGATGGCTGCCGACATGGCGGAAAGCGCGAAGGAGATGTTCGACGCCGCGGGATTTGAGATCGTCTCGATAACGAAGTCTGTGCTTCCAGAGGGCTGGTCAATTCACGAATTGGGAACTGCGCGCATGGGGAACGATCCGAAAAAGTCGGTCCTGAATCAATACATGCAGTCGCATGATGTCAAGAACCTGTTCGTGGTCGATGGCAGCGCCTTTGTTTCGGCGTCTTGCCAGAATCCGACCTGGACGATTATGGCATTGTGCTGGCGTTCCTGCGACTATCTGGCGGATCAGTTCAAGAAAGGGGAGGTGTGAGATGCAAGTGAGCTTGAACCGGCGCGAGCTGGTCAAAATCGTTGGTGCAGCTACTTTTTCCGCGTTGCAGCTTCCGGCCGCCGAACCTGGAAAGCCGCTATTTTTTTCTGGCGAGGAGTTTGCGCTATTGGATTCTCTGACTGAAATCATCGTTCCGGCTGACGATCATTCACCTGGGGCGCATGAGGCCGGTGTTGCCGTTTACATTGATCGTATGGTCGCCGAGGCTTTTCTGCCGGAAGATAAAACATCCTGGCGGCAAGGCCTAGCCTCAATCAACGAACTGTCAAAAAGTATGAATGATGTGCCATTTCTTAAAGCTTCCGACGCTCAAAAAGTAAAGCTTTTGAAGAAGGTTGCCGCCGCGGAACAAGCACCGAAGACGCAAGCCGAGAAATTCTTTACACAATTGAAGCAGACGACGGCTTTTGCGTACTACTCGTCGTCGATCGGAATCCATCAAGACATGGAATACAAGGGAAACGTTATTCTGGACAAGTTCGTTGGATATGAAGCGACTTAGCCTATACGTTTTTTGCACTTCGATTCTCCTCAGCCAGACTCCGACAGTTCCGGCCAATTTGCGGCAGGAACTTCAACTTATTACGCCGGCCAATCTGAAGGGCGACCTTTCATTCCTGGCGTCGGATACGTTGCAGGGCAGATATACACCATCCCCGGGTTTGGACGTGGCGGCTGAATTCATTGCTTCGCAGTTTCGCGCAGCGGGACTTGAACCGGGCGGCGATCAGGATTATTTTCAAATCGCGAACATGGTGGACCGGCGCATGCCAACAGTGCAGTCGATCATGAACTTGCAGGAAGGTTCGCAAAGTTCCGTCGTTCCCGTAACGTTTATGGTTGTAACGGATACAAGCGCAGCGGCAAACATCGAGCATGCTCCAGTTATCGTCTTCAAGGCGAAAGATCCGGATTCGCTAAAGGGGGTGGACTTGGCCGGGAAAGCCGTTGTTGCGCCAGGACCGAGCCAAGCGGAACGGCGGGACATCAACGTCTTTCGAAAGTCGCGGGCGTTCGATCAGGAAGTAGGCCGCTCTGGCGCAGCGCTTGAGATCACGGTTGGACCGATACGGCCTGGCCAGAGTGCTACAAGACTAATTGAAGCCGACCTAGCGCAGCAGCACCATGTTCCCAGCCTTACCGCGGAGAGCGTTGAGTTGCACAAATGGATCGATCAAGTGGGTACAAGTTCCGAAGCACGCACGGTGAGTGTCAGTATTCCGGCGCCCGACGATCAAAACGTCACGGTAAAGAACGTGGTCGGCGTGTTGCGCGGGTCCGATCCGGCGCTGAAAAACACGTATGTGATGCTGACGGCGCACTACGATCATGTGGGAACGACTGAAACGGCAGGGCGATCTGCAGCGAACCGGCCACTGGCGGGGGGCGACCATATTTTCAACGGAGCCAACGATGACGGCAGCGGGACCGTATCGGTAATTGAGATCGCCAGAGCGATGGCCCACGTCAAGCCGCGCCCGAAACGTTCGATGATCTTTATGACATTTTTTGGCGAAGAGCGTGGCTTACTAGGCTCGCAGTTTTATGGCAGACACCCGCGTTTCCCGGTCGCGGACACAGTGGCTGACTTGAACCTGGAGCAGGTGGGGCGAACGGATTCGACAGAAGGCCCGCAGGTCAACACTGCAAGCCTCACCGGCTACGACTACTCCGATGTCACCAAATACCTGGGAAGGGCAGGTCGCGCCCTGGGAGTAAAAGTCTATCTGGATAAAACGGCAAGCGATCCTTATTTCACTCGTAGCGACAATGCCGCCTTAGCTGAGTTGGGTGTTCCAGCGGAAACATTGACGGTTGCATTCGATTATCCGGATTATCATGGCCTTGGCGATGAATGGCAAAAGGTCGACTACGACAATATGGCCCGCGTCGACCGTATGGTTGCTTTGGGGCTGTTTAACATCGCGAATAGCGCGAATCCGCCACAATGGAATACCGCCAATCCCAAAACTCTGCCATTCCGCGAAGCTCAACAAAAGCTATTGGGGCAGGAGAGCGGCCGTTAGGGAACAAATGATGCAACGGTTGCGTATCCCGATCAGGACCTGAGAATGCTCACTTTCCTGTTGTGGTGCCTTCTTTTCATTTGTTGCTGGCCGCTGGCCTTGGCGGCGTTGTTTCTTTATCCGATAGTGTGGTTGCTGCTGTTGCCGTTTCGCCTGTTGGGCATTGCCGTGCATGGCGTGCTCGCGCTGGTGAGCTCAATCATTTTTCTACCGGCTAAAGTTTTGAAGGCGATTTGACCATTCGGCGGCCCACTGTTCGTGTGTCGGAAATGCGCCTCTGGTTCCTGGCTTGACTGTCGACAACGCGGCATATAGATTCGCGCGAGAAATTGCTTCGGTCTCCCTGAAACCAGTCGCCAGAAAATAGGCGAAGCTGCCGATAAATGCGTCGCCTGCCCCACTAGTATCCAGCGCGTTGACCCGAAATCCTTCGATGTGCATTGCGTGTTGCCCGGAAGCGTAAAGCGCTCCCTTTTCGCCTAACGTGATGACAACATGGCGCGGACCCAGAGAGAGCAGCCGTTCGGCGCATTGATGAGCGTCAGCTATGTTATGAATCGGCACGCCCGTTAGAGCTTCCGCCTCGGTCTCATTTGGGATCAGGTAATCGACATTCTTCAATTCGCTGATAGCAAGGGGCTGAGCGGGAGCCGGATTCAGAATGGTACGGACGCCCAGCCCGTGAGCGAGACGCAGTGCGTGATAGACGGTCTCGATCGGCACTTCGAGTTGGAGGATGACGGCATTCGCAACTTTGACAACTTCGGAAGCCGCATCGACATCTTGGGTGTTTAAGCGGTCATTTGCTCCTTTTACAACGAGAATCCTGTTCTGCCCGGCACTATCTATGAAGATGGGTGCAACGCCAGTGGATGAGGCGGATGTGGTCTTCACGTGTCTAGCGTCAATGCCAATTGTGGACAGGGACTCGATTATTGCGGGACCAAAGAGATCGTCGCCGACGCGCGCCACCATGGCGGTCTCAGCGCCGCAAAGCTGAGCCGCGGCAGCCTGATTCCCGCCTTTGCCGCCGAAGCCCAAATGGAACTCGCGGCCGAAGATAGTTTCGCCCGCCTCGGGCAATCGATCGATGACAGTAGTCAGGTCTATGTTCAGACTGCCAATAACAACGATACGGGGCGTCGAGTTGTGCATCAGATTCATTTAACATTGGCCGATTGCGAACACTGTTGGCCCCGCTAAACTGGAGACACATGCCGTTACCGAGCCAAGAAGAGTTTTATCGTATTCAGAAGCTTCCACCATACGTCTTTGCCGTTATCAACGAACTGCGGGACAAGGCTCGTGCCGCAGGAGTCGACATCATCGACATGGGTATGGGCAATCCCGATGGGGCCACTCCGCAACCGGTCGTCAATGAGTTGATTCGCGCGGCGCAGAATCCCATAAATCACCGTTACAGCATGTCGCGCGGCATTCCCGCCCTGCGGCAAGCGATCGTCGAACGGTACAAGAAGCAATACGACGTCACGCTAGATTCGGAAGCTGAGGCGATCGTCACGATAGGCGCTAAAGATGCGCTGGCTCATCTGCTTCTTGCGATTATCAGACCGGGCGATGTTGTTGTTTCTCCAAATCCGGCGTATCCCATTCATCAATATGGCGTCGTCATGGCCGAAGGCGAAGCATGCATGCTGCCGATGCCGGATGCTGCGACGTTTTTGTCTGCGCTGAAGGACCTCTATCGGAGCGCGGCTAAGAAACCGAAGGTCATTCTCATTTCGTTTCCGCACAACCCGACGACAATCACGGTGGATCTTGATTTCATGCGCGAAATCGTCGAATTGGCCCGGCAACACGGTACCTTTGTCGTTCATGATTTCGCCTACGCTGAGTTGGGCTTTGACGGCTATCGGCCGCCTAGCATCCTACAGATTCCTGGCGCGATGGATTACGCGGTCGAAATCTATTCGATGACAAAGAGCTACAACATGGCCGGTTGGCGCGTCGGCTTTTGCTTAGGGAACCGACGATTGGTCGCTGCGCTTACCCGTATTAAAAGCTATCTAGACTATGGAATGTTCCAGCCTATACAGATAGCCGCCGTCACAGCGTTGAAGGAGTGTAATGACGCTCCAGCGCAAATTTGCCGAGTCTATGAGACGCGCCGGAACGTTTTAATTAGAGGCCTACGAGAGGCAGGTTGGGCAGTAGATCCTCCGAAGGCAACCATGTTCACCTGGGCTCGCATACCCGAAGCATTTGCCCAAATGGGTTCGCTTGAATTTGCGAAGGTATTGATGCGCGGAGCTAGGGTAGCTGTTTCGCCTGGCGTCGGGTTCGGCCCCATGGGTGAAGGGTTCGTACGTTTCAGCTTGATTGAAGACGAAGACAGGACCCGCGAGGCGACTCGTAACATCGGTCGATTCCTTGAAAGCTCAGGCGTCTTCGCACAGAGTGGTTCCGCGCCAGTCCACGTATAATTCAACAATGGCGGCGCTGGCTGAAGCCCCACTCTGCGAAATTGTCGAGCTGCCGCAGCTAACGGTTTCCGATCTCGATCCGCTCTTAAATGAAGAGATCTCCGTTTGGGAACAACGATTCTCGTGGGATTTTCGTCCTTCTGCCAATCTGCTTCGACGCTTCATGCAGATGCACTCGCTGTACGGCTATGCGCTGTGCTTCAATCGGCAGGTCGTTGGCTATTCCTATTACGTGTGCGAGGCGCACAAAGGGCTGATCGGAGATTTTTATGTACGGCGTGAGCACAGCACGCCTGCCGCGGAGACATCGTTACTCGGCGCGGTTGTCCAGGGGCTCATGCTGACCTCGGGGATTCGACGCATCGAATCTCAGTTGCTTCTGCTACAGAATGAGTTGCAAAATGCGCCGTTTGGAAATTACCTGGCGCGGCACGACCGTTGCTTCATGGTCATTTTGGCGCAGGTTGCGGCGGCTTTGCAGCCGGCCTCGACCGGGTTGCGTATCACATTTATTCCGTGGGCGGAAAAATATCACGAAGAGACCGCGCATCTGGTGTCCGCTGCATACAGGGGGCATGTCGACAGCGACATCAACGATCAATATCGGACTATCCCTGGCGCCCGGCAGTTTTTAACGAATATCGTTCGTTACCCCGGATGCGGCCAATTCTCGCCGGCTGCTTCTGTCTTGGCTATTGACGACAGGACGGGTCGCGTTTGCGGCGCCTGCCTGGCGAGTTTGGTCTCGGCCGATTCCGGGCACGTCACCCAGCTCTGCATTCTGCCGGCACTCCGCAGGGTTCGGCTTGGCTATGAGCTGCTGCGCCAATCCTTAGAACGGTTGGGTCAACTCGGCTGCACCAGCACCAGCCTGACTGTTACGGGCGCCAATCTGGATGCTATCCGGCTGTATGAGTCGATGGGCTTTCACACACGGTCTTGTTTCCCGGCGCTGGTGTGGCAGGGCTGGTAAAAACGTTATCTTACCGGCGTAGTGAATGTTGGTTCCGGTTCATGAAGTGGGCTACGGGTCCGGCTATAGGCGAAATAGATGGCCAGACCGATAATGAGCCAAACTACGAAACGAACCCAAGTTTCGAGCGGCAATCCCAGCATTAGGCCCAGACAGCATAGCGCCGAGATGGCCGGCGTTACGGGTGAAAATGGAACCTTGAATGAACGTTTGCGCTCCGGTTGTGTTCGACGCAAGATAACGACACCGGCGGAAACGATGATGAAGGCAAACAGCGTTCCGATATTGGAAAGATCGGCAAACGTGCCAATATCCCAGATCCCTGCGGGGACGGCCACTGCCAAACCAGCTAACCATGTGCTGATGTGCGGCGTTTGGTATTTTCTGTGAACTTTTGAGAAGACATTCGGCAATAGCCGGTCGCGCGACATAGCGAACCAGATACGCGCCTGGCCATATTGATAGACAAGTAGCGATGAGAGCATCCCCAGCAGCGCCCCGACGGTTACGGTAAAGCGCAGCCTGTTCATTCCGATTGCCGCCAATGCATTCGCTACCGGTGAAGCGTTATCCAAAGTTTTCCAACTGACGATGCCTGTCAAGACCAGGGCGACCGAGGTGTAGAGCAAACCGCAGATCACGAGCGTTCCAATGATGCCGATAGGCATATTGCGCTGAGGACTCCGGCACTCTTCGGCGGCTGTCGATACGGAATCAAAACCAATGAACGTAAAGAAGACGATGGCCGCTCCGCTGATCACTCCTCCGAATCCGTTGGGCAGGAATGGATGCAGATTGGAGGCTTGCACCGCGCGCGCTGCGCCAAAGACGAAGAGGAGGACGGCAACGATCTTGATGGCGACCATGATGTTGTTTGCGCCGGCGCTTTCGCGCACGCCTCGAACGAGAATCCAGCTCAACAACATGACGATCACGAACGAAGGAATGTTGAACAAACTGCCGGTGAGATGACCTTCCAATATGGCGGGTTCAGACAAATACTTTGGCAAGTGCATGCCAAACAGGTAGTCGCACATGACGTTAAAGTAGGCGGAAAAGCCGACCGCGACGGACATGTTCGACACTGCGTATTCGAGGATCAAGTCCCAGCCGATGATCCACGCAAAAATTTCTCCGAGCGTCGTGTAGGCGTAGGTGTATGCGCTGCCGGCAATGGGAATCATGGATGCGAGCTCGGCGTAACATAGCGCCGCGAAGCCGCACGTAAGCGCGACAAGAATAAATGACAGCGTTAGTCCGGGACCGGCTCCGGGGCGGCCAATTACAGATGCTGCCGCGCCTCCGTGGAGAATCAGATCCAAAAGCGGCGCGTTGAAGATGGATGGCACTTGCATGTGCTGGCCTGCCGCTGCAGTGCCGGTCACCGTGAAAATGCCGCCGCCGATAACAGCGCCGATTCCGAAGGCGATGAGGCTCCAGGGCCCCAGCGAACGTTTTAACTGCTTGCCTTCGACATGCGTCTCTTCCAACAGCGCATCAATGTCTTTGGTTTTAAGCAGTTGGTTCATTCGTTAATGCGTAAGTATACGGCACGGAATCAGTTGCCGTTTCGCTTAGAACATTTACCAGGGAGTTCCGATTGCAATAAATGAAGTCTATGTACGTATGTTGCTTCCACCTAGGATATTTCGCGTAGCAACTCTCAGCAGTCTGCTCGCTTTGCCACTTTTAGCGCAGTTTAATGCCAGCCTCCAAGGCGTGATCACCGATTCGTCAGGAGCAATTATTCCAGGCGTACACGTCCAACTGACCAATAACGGCACGAGCGTCAGTCAAGAAACAACTGCGAACGATCAAGGCTTTTATCGATTTAACCAATTAGCAGCGGGCACTTACACGCTCAAAATCAACGCACCGAACTTCCAGACGGACACCATCACCAACGTCAATGTGTCCGCCGACTTACCTCAGAGCGTGAATGCCACATTAACGCCCGGAAGTGTCCAATCGACCGTAACAGTCACGGCTTCCACCATTCCGGCTTTGCAAACAGCCGATGCGAGCGTGAGCGGCACGATCAGCAGCCAGTCGGTGGAGTCTCTGCCGACGGCGGGGCGTGATCCTTACGAATTGATTAGGACCATGCCAGGGATTGATGGCACCGGCGGACGGAGCGGCAACGGGCAAGCGGTGTTTCTGGGCAGCACGCAGGGCCCTGGCCAATCGAATGCGGGCATTTTTCAGACGGAAAACCAGATTCAGGTTAGTTCCGCGGGACAGCGCGTGGAACAAAACGTTTTCTACATAGATGGGGTGAACGTGAACAGCCTGGGTTGGGGCGGCGCCGCGGTGGTGACGCCCAATTCTGAATCTGTGCAAGATATCACGGTCATATCCGCCGATTACGATGCAGCCGATGGACGAGGCAGCGGCGCGCATATCAAAACCACTACGAAGGCCGGCACGAATAGTTTTCATGGAAGCGGCGTCTTCCTTTATCAGGACCCGAACTTCAATGCTTATAATAAATGGGGCGGTCCGGATAATGCTCCGCCGGTGCGCGTCCAACTTAATTACCGGCAATACGCTGCCAGCTTAGGTGGCCCAATCATCAAAAACAAGTTCTTCTTCTTTCTGTCTTATGAAGGCTTGAAGAACAGCAGTACAACGTATGGGCAGACTTGGGTTACAACTCCCCAATACCGGAGCTTGATTACAGCGTCGAGGCAGGGAACCAACATCGCTAAAATCTTTCAGACTGCCAATGCGAATCCCAGAATCCTAGCCGTTCTCGGCGGCCCGACCGCCAGTTGCGCGGTTTTCGGCTCGAACGCTTCAACGCTGTGCCGTCAAGTGAATGGCGGTCTCGATCTGGGATCGCCAGGTCCAGTGGTCAACGGCAACCCCTATCTGCCCGTTTATCCAGCCACAGGCTCGAATGGTGCGGGCTTCGATGGCATTCCGGACATTCAATACGTTGAGTACTACACGCCCGCCGAGCAAGTGGGCAACCAGTACAATGCTCGGTTCGACTATAACTTAAGCGATAAGGACCTGATTTTCGGGTCCTTCTACATTACACATCTGAACTCGGTTTCCGCCAACTCTTCGTCAGCCTCGGCGCCTGATGCGGACACCTATCTGAAGCCGACAAATACGGCTGTTACGTTGGCCTACATACGCAATTGGAGCCCTACGGTCATTAATGAATTGCGCGGCAATTTTACTCGCTTTGCTGATAACCAGATCAACGACAATGCTGGGGTCAACTTTGGCATACCCCAGATTCAAGTGGAATCATATCCATTCGGGAACATGCAGGTCGCGGGCGTCATACAGAGCACAGACACGCCTGCCATTCTGGCCCAAAACACCTACGAAGTTCGCGACACCTTAACCAAGGTGTTGGGCAATCACACGTTCCGGTTTGGCGGCGAATTCCGCTGGGAGCAGGACAACGATAACCTGCTGGGCGGCGCGCGGCCTCTTTATTCGTTCTCGGGGTTATGGAATTTAGCGAACAACGCGCCGGTTTACGAGCAGATCACTGCAAATGCACTTACCGGAGGCCCATCAAGTTCCGTCTTCTACTTTCGCGATCATCTCGGGTCATTGTTTGCGCAAGACGATTGGCATGTCACTCCCAGCTTGACGCTCAATTTGGGCCTGCGCTGGGAGTACTTCTCGCCGTTAACAGAAGCGCGTGGAAACCTGGTGAATATTTTTCTGGGTTCTGGCGCCGCGGGACTCGTGAATGCTCAGTTGCGCCACGCGGACCAGCTCTGGAATTCAAATTGGAAGAATTTTGAGCCGAGAATCGGTTTCGCGTACGCCCCTACTGCGGCGCACGAGAAATTTGTGGTTCGCGGAGGGTTCGGAATTCTTTATAACCGGCAGAATGACAATATTTTCGGCAACATTCGGCAAGATCTTCCGACGAACTACTTCTATGGACTCTGCTGTGGAACCGTCAGCACTCCTTTTGCGACGAATCAGATTCAGTTCTATACCGGCAGCAGTAACGCACCAACCAGCTATCCGGCTAACTCGCTTCTGGCCACCGGAGTAAATCCTGCGACGGGAACTCCGAACGCAATCGGCGGAGGAACACCTCCTCCGATCCAGGTTTACGGAGCTTGGCCAAATACGCCGGATGCTTACACGTATCTGTATTCGTTTGAAACGCAAACTCAAGTCGCCCACAATGTAGTTCTGACCGTCGGCTATCAGGGTGCGTTGAGCCGGCATCTGATTCGCATCTTCGATGAGAATTTTGTTTACAACCAAACAATAGGAACTCAGAACAGCTACTTCAACGGCGTGCTGATTCCAACACCGGATGTGAACGCGTCCTATAACGCAATGAATGTTCGCATTGCCAAACAATTCTCAACCGGCTTCTCACTGGATGCAACGTACACATGGAGCAAGAGTATTGATATGCTTTCCGCGGAAGGCCCCGGAGCCACGACCAATCAAACCGATCCAGTGCATGCGCAGACGAGTGAGTATGGTCCATCTGATTACGATTCGCGTCATCGGTTTGTCGCCAACGGCCTCTGGACTTTGCCCATCTTCCCGCACAGCAAAGGACTCATGCACACGCTATTAGGAGGATGGCAATTGGGAGGCATCCTAACCGCCTACTCCGGCTTCCCTTGGACGCCGGTGACCGGTAATCAACAATCCGTAGCGGCGCTGCCGAGCGCGGCAACGATTGCGCCGACAAGGCCAGTTCAATACTTCAATAATGCGGATCCGAATACAAATTCCAATCAGTGCTTTATCAATGGTTGCGAATTCGGCGGAACAAGCCCCACTTCAGTTATCGTAGGGACGAATTACTTCAATATTTCGAAATCGGGGCCTCCAGGAATTGGACGCAATTCGTTCCGCGGGCCAGGCTTCTTCTCTACAGATGCTACTCTATCCAAGAAGTTTGCTGTACCGATGATCAATGATGTCGCGGGAATCGAATTTAGGGGATATGCGTTCAACGTGTTTAATCAATTGAACTTGGTTCCGTTTATTTTTGGCGACACGGATGCCCATGTGGAGAACCCTAATTTTGGCCGCCCGAGCGGCGCACTGGCGGGGCGTTCAATTGAACTTCAGATTCGCCTTAGCTTCTAACTCTTTTATGAATGGCCTCAGGAATGCATAGCGTGTAGAGGCGTACGTGGCTGGGGTGCGGTAACTCAGTGCTATATGCCCGCATCCAAACGTTGGGACGTACCTTCCCAAGCCATGACATCGACCGTCGATTGTGAGACGCAGTGATCTTCGCTTCTCGCGCCGTGAGTTCCTGTTTTCGGCTGTCGGCGCCGGCTTGAGTGCACCAAGCCTCTTAGGAGCAAGTGCGCCTCCTGGCACTCCGCAGCCCTTAAAATCTGAAGATCGTGCTTTTCTTGAGGATTGCGCAAAGCGGTGCGTCCGTTACTTTTGGGAACAGGCGGACCCTCGCACGGGAATTGTTCTCGATCGGGCGAGAAATGACGGAGCACGGTCTGGGGACAATGTCGGCAGCATTGCGGCAACAGGCTTCGGGCTTACTGCATTGTGCATCGGCGCGAGCCGGGGATGGCTTCCCCGCGATCAGGTGCGCGCGCGCATTCTGACCACCTTGCGGTATTTCTGGATGCACGCCTTTCACGATCATGGCTGGTACTATCATTTCCTCGATGCCAGCAGCGGGGCTCGGAGACTCGGTTCCGAGATCTCCAGTGTCGATTCTGCTTTTTTCCTATGCGGTATCTTGACCGCCTCCGGATATTTTTCAGGTGACAAAGAGATTCACGCGCTGGCCAAGCAAATTTTTGATCGCGTCGATTTCGCCTGGATGCTAGGCGGTAATCCGCTACTTTTATCGATGGGCGTGCGTCCTGGCTCCGGCTTCTTGAAGAGCCGGTGGAGTGTTTACAGCGAAGCGTCGGTGCTGTATTTATTAGCGATCGGCGCCAGTCGACACGCGATTCCCTCTGATAGCTGGTACGCGTGGCTACGGCCGGAAGTACATTACCAGAATTGGAGCTTCGTAAGCGGCGGCCCGCTCTTCACACATCAGTTCTCACACGCATGGGTGGATTTTCGGCATCAGCAGGACGGAGACCCTTCTTATCTAAATTACTTTCAAAACTCGATCTCCGCGACTTATGCGCATCGCGATTTCTGCGTCAGCCTGCAATCGCAGTATTCCGATTACGCTTCGAATATGTGGGGTATCACCGCCTCTGATAGTCCGAGCGGATATGTGGTCTGGGGTGATCTGCCTCCCTATACAGGACCGATCAACGGAACTTTGGTTCCCTGTGCGGCGGCGGGTTCGTTGATGTTCGCGCAAGAGATCTGTCTTCCAGTGCTGCGTGAAATGCGCAATGTTTACGGCGACAAGATCTATCAGCGCTACGGTTTCACCGATGCATTCAACCCGAACTGGAGGGACCGCACGCTTTGGGTAAACCAGGATGTAGTGGGAATCGACGTTGGAATCTCGCTGTTAAGCATTTCGAACCTTTTAGCCGGCGACGTTTGGCACTGGTTCATGAAGAACGAGTACATTCGAAGCGCGATGGAGCGCGTAGGATTTCGCCTTGCAACACCGGGAATTACTATAAGGCAAGCTCATACGGGCGCGCGGCAGGGATAATGCCGCGCCCGCACGAAAATGGTGGGAACCGGAAATCGATAAACTAACGTTTCCGTTGTCCCTTTACCATCTTTCTAACCTTGCGTTTGGTTGAGCCTCGCGCAACACCGGAAGCGCGCTTCGCTTTAGGCGCAGCTTTCTTTCGCGCCGTGCGCTTCAGCTTCTTTCGCTCTGCCTTATCTTCAACGTGCTTTGTATTCATTCGTCGATTTTGATTCCTGCGTACTTTTCTACGATTTTCTTCAACCCGTGACCCGGGAAACTTATAGTTAGTTTCGCATCCTCGCCATCGCCTTCCCGCCTAAGCACGGTTCCACGTCCGTAAACAGGGTGTTTCACCACAGCGCCCGCTCGGAAACCAACTTGCTTGCCCACGCTCCCTCGCAAATTGGTAGCTGGGCGCTGTTGGCCTACAGATGAGGTGGCAGGCTGCACCCCGGCCTTTGATGCCGCAGGTTGCTTCGCCGGGCTCGCTGCAGCAGGGGATGACACTTTTCCGGTTGAGGGCGCGGCTCCGCCATTGTTGCGCTGCTGCGGGCGTGTTGTTAACCCGGAAGGAGGGGGCATTCCGCGCTCGGCAAAAAATTGGGCAATATTCTCTACGGAGTTATAGGT
>DASREJ010000023.1:0-12443 GCA_035652115.1 Bryobacteraceae bacterium | reverse complement strand
ACAGCCGGTCGGCCCCTCCGGTGACCTCCAGGGTCGTAAGATGCGCGGCACGCAAACTTTCACGGGTGTCTTCAAATTACTTGGCGCTTCGCCAGTCGTTTTACCACCCGCCGAAATCTATTCGTCACTTGAGAAGGGAGTCGTCGATGGCGCTGGTTGGCCTGTCATCGGCGTGCTCGGCTATCGCTGGTACGAGGTGGCAAAATATCTCGTTCGCCCGACGTTTGGCCGCCTCGTATATCCTGTCTTTTTCAATCTTGATGCTTGGAACAAACTCACCGATCGACAAAAAAATATCATCTCAGAGGAGGCCCGAAAGGCCGAGGATGCGTTCTACGTCGAATGGGTCAAGCTGGCTAACGACGAGGAAACGCAACTGAAAGCGAAAGGCGCCCAGATCACAGAGCTCAAAACTGGTAAGGACAAGCTCAACAAAGAACTAGGCGATGCAGAGTTCGATATTGCGATCAAACAAGATCCTAAAAGCATTGGTGAGCTACGCAACTTTGCAAAATCGAAGGGTCTCTATTGATACTTGTGGCGGGAGGTCAAAAACCCTCCTGCCTTTCTTCGTCAGAAGAGTATCGGACCCGTCCTTGAGATCCTTGGACTCGGGAGGTTTCAATGAAGTTTCGAATATCGCTAGTGGCACTTGGGTTCTTAACTCTCGTAGGTCCGCAGGCGAACTCGACAGAATTTCGCGTGTTAGCGAGTTGGGATGACAGCCACCCCGCGCGGCGTACCCTGCTGACAACTTATTTGAAAAACGTGGAAGTGGCATCTAAGGGCGATTTGAGTTTCAAGCTCAGCGGCCCGGAGACTGTTCCGCCATTCGAGCAGCTTCAGCCGGTCAGCGCTGGCATTTTTCAAATGCTCTTTACCCATCCTGGCTATCACACGGGCTCTACAACATTTCTTATTCCGATCGATGGCCTCAAAGGCGACTCGAAAACTGCGCGCGAGGCCGGCCTGTACGATTTGATAGACAAACACTATCAGCGTTTTGGCATGAAGCTGATTTTCATGACCAAATCGATTGAAAGTAGCGGCTATCAAATCATTCTGCGCCAACCAGTTGGAGCGTCGGGAGACCTAGCAGGTCGCAAAATCCGCGGTACACAAAACTATGGTGGGGTATTCTCGCTGTTGCACGCGTCGCCAGTTGTTATGCCTCCAGGGGAGGTTTATTCAGCGCTTGAGAAGGGCGTTGTGGATGGTGCCGCATGGCCCGCCGTCGGTGTCCTTGATTACAAATGGAATGAGGTTGCGAAGTTTTTGATGCGGCCTCTATTCGGTTCATCCCCTTACTACTTGTTTGTGAATTTGAATAGTTGGAACAACCTATCTAAGGCCCAACAAACGGTGCTTCTCGAGCAGGGCAAAAAGATTCAGGGATTCTGGGATCCCGAGTGGCTGCGGCTTAGCAAAGTTGAACAAGAAAAACTAATTGCCGCGGGCAGTCAGGTAACCGAGGTCAATCCGAAGGTAGGAGCGCAACTTAACTCAGCGTGGGCGTCGGGGTTGTGGACTCTAGCCGCTACCAAAGCGAACGCAAAAGATCTCGATGAGCTCCGGGCCTTTGCTAAGACCCACGGTCTGGAGTAACCACTGCTACCGAGATCGAATTGGCTTTAGGTTCGCTGCGTAAGTTGCGCGCAGGCCGCCAGAGCAGGCTCTTTGCTAAGCTTTTTTGGAATTAGGAGCAAGCTATGCCCGAAATATCGAATGGTACTATCGCCGTCGTCGGAGCAGGGTTTATGGGCACCGTTATTGCGACATTGTATGCACATTACGGCTACAAAGTTATTTTGACCGACTTGATGCCGAAACCACTTGAAGCTTACCGAACGCGTGCGGAACCAATCGCACGATCGCTAGTTGGTGCAAACAAGAAAATGGACGTCATTTTCGCCAACGTCGTGACCGAGATCAATTTGGAAAAGGCGGTCAAGGACGCATTCTTTGTTCACGAAGTCATTCACGAAGAAATCAATGCAAAGCAATCTCTTTTCGAGCGACTGGATCGCATCTGTCCGCGTGAGGTAGTGCTTGGGACGAATACGTCGTCATTAAAGCTTTCTGACATTTGCGCTAATGTTGCGAACCGCGATCGCGTCATTGGAGTGCACTACATAACGCCGGCTCATATCATCAAATTGGTCGAACTCATAGTTGCGGATTTTACGCCGAAGGAATTGATTGATTGGAGCAAAAAATTTTTGAAAACAATCGATCACGTGGGCGTCGTTTGTACGGACACGCCGGGATTTCTCGTCAACCGCTTGCAGTATGCTCTGTTGTCCGAGGCCTATCGCATTGTTGAAGAAGGCGCGGCATCACGCGACGACGTAGATACCGCCATGAAGCTGAGCCTTGGACCACGGCTGGCACTGTGGGGGCCGTTGCTTACCGAAGACCTCGTGGTCAGCAAAAAAACTTCCGCCGACATCTGGGATTACTTGTATAGAAAGACCAATCTGGAGAAGTTCCAATGCCCACCAGGCATCACCCGTTTTGTTGAGCAGAATCGGCTCGGAGCAATTTCCGGAGCAGGTTGGTATGACTTTGCGCGCGACTACGCCTCCGTAGTGACAGCACGAGACAGTCAGCTAAAATCAATTTTAGACTGGTTGGAAAAAAACGATCGCGTTGAGGAATTCAAAGTGTCCTAGGATTACACGACGAACGCGTTGTGGACGCGAAAGAACAGTCGCTCCGATGAACAAGTTCACCGCCCACAGATGAACGGCCTTCAAAATGATACCGGTCTTGGAGATTGCGCCCCAGCGGCAAAATATCGTGCGCTACGAGCAAAAGCCGAGCGGGTTCTTCGGCGGCGATCTAAGGCGATCTAATTAGCTATTTGACGACGCTTGCCCGCGATAGCTTGATTGTTGTGAGCAATTGCGTCCGCGCAACGGTCATTGATACGTTCGGCCAAAGCTGCATTAAGGATGGTTGTTTTGACCGAACTGAAGCAAGCCATGCGATCGGTCTTTGCGGCATGCATGAAAGATACGGGGATGTCATCGATTATGAAAATGCAGCATCACGGTAGGTATGATTATTCGCCTATTACGGAACGAAAGTCTTTTTACTGGCCAGACAGAAAACGCTTAGCTTTTTACATCGCGTTGAATGTCGAAGATTTTAGTTTTGGCGAAGGTCTGGGCCACACGCCGACCGCGCTAGGCCCTCCGCCAGATCCGCGCAATTTTGCTTGGAGGGATTATGGACTTCGCGTCGGCATTTGGCGGATTTTTGATCTCGTTGAAAAGTACAAACTTCCAATGTGCCACCTGCTCAATGCCGCAGTATGCGAACGGTGCCCCCAAATCGTCGCTCGCATTCGTGATCGAGCAGACGAGGTCATCGGCCACGGCTACACCAATTCAGAGCGGCAGTCCGAAATGGATGAGGCCAGCGAAGCGAGGATGATCGCCGACGTCACGCGGACGCTAACGAAACATATTGGCCGCCGCCCGCTAGGCTGGATGGGCCCGTGGATCGCCGAGACCTTGCTAACCCCAGATCTCCTAAAGGAAGCAGGATACGAGTTTGTGATGGATTGGCCGGCTGATGATCAACCATTCTGGATGATGACGCGGGCAGGGCGCCTTCTTTCCGTTCCCTATCCAATCGAGATCAATGACAGTCCGACCATGCTGAGCCGCCATCAGCCGGCAACTGATTTCCATCAGATGATTGTGGACCAATTCGAGACCATGCTTGAGCAGTCTCGCATCAACGCGTTAGTGTTCGGCGTTTCTTTACATACTTTCGTAGCTGGACAACCATTTCGTTTGCGCCAGATCACCAGAGCTATTGACCATATTGTGACGCATGACGGGTTTCGTGAGCATGTTTGGGTGACGACACCCGGCGAAATAGCTGCTTATGCGGCTAGTTTGCCAAACGGAATTATACCGTGAATATTCCGGCAACGATGGATCTGGCGAACACTCTCTCAGCCGTTGAAGTCGTCTCTCAGACAAGTTCGGGGGCGTTGCGGTGTGAAGAGATAGCTCGCGCGTGCCTTGACCGCGTTTCGAGGCGCGACTCCGTTACGCAAGCTTGGTCTTTCCTCGACGCCGATCTGGTGGTACGCCGAGCGAAGGAGCTCGATGCGCGGGCCGTGCGAGGGCCGCTCCACGGGGTGCCTGTTGGCGTGAAGGATATCGTTGAAACTTGCGATATGCCAACGGAAATGGGCTCGCCGATCTATCAAGGCTATCAGAGCATTGGTGATGCCTCATGTGTCGCGCTCTTGCGTGCCGCGGGTGCGTTGATCTTCGGCAAGACCGTCACTTGTGAGTTTGCAGGCGTCACGGCTGGCCCTACAACAAACCCGCACGATCCGGCGCGCACCCCAGGGGGCTCGTCCAGCGGGTCCGCTGCAGCTGTTGCCGATTTTATGGTGCCGCTCGCAATCGGCACACAGACCGGCGGTTCGGTTCAACGACCGGCATCTTATTGCGGCGTTGTTGGCTATAAACCAACATTCGGTTTGATTAATTCGGGGGGAGTAAAGCCCGCCGCCGAAAGTCTAGATACTGTCGGGTTATTTGCGCGCACGGTCGAAGATATTGAACTGTCGGCCCGAGTCCTGACCAATAGCGCGCCAGTTGTTTGGTACACGCAGTGTGTGCCCCTCCGGATTGGCTTGTGCCGTACGTTCGTCTGGGACTCTGCCGAGCAGCCAACGCGCGACGCGATCGAAGACGCCGCACTTCGTCTGGCAGGCGCGGGCTTTCAGATTCGCGATCTCGATCTCCCGCGACCCTGCAAGGATCTCACAATCACGCGTGAAATAATCAATGATTTTGAGCGTGCTCGCAGCATGGCCTACGAGTGGAATGCTTTCCGCGAGAAGCTCAGCGAGCGATTAGCGAAGACGATCGCAAACGGATGGACCATACCGCTGGAGCAATATCTTGATGCAGTTGCTCACGTTGACATGTGCCGGCGACTCGCAGCAGAAGTGTTTGCCGATTTTGATGTTCTACTGGCTCCGACAGTTCAGGGGGAAGCGCCTACCGGTCTTACCTATACAGGTGACCACCGCTTTCAAAGCATTTGGACACAGCTACGGACTCCAACGGTGTCATTGCCCACGCATGCTGGTCCGAATGGGATGCCAATCAGCATTCAGCTGGTTGGCCGCCCTTATGCTGACAATGATGTTCTTAAAGCGGCGCAATTGATTTTTCGAACGCTCGGCCGTGGACCGGCTGTCAAAAGTTAAGGTTGGCCAAGCCTTTGACCGCCGGGAGTGATTATATGTGTCTAGGCTGGCATGCTTGTCGCCTGCACCCGCAGGCAGGCGCGTGGACGTTCCGCTCTACAAAAGATCCGAGTATTTGCCGCGGGCGCTACGAAATGTTTGACAGAGTCAATTGGTCAAATCGTACTGTAAGCGCCGCGGCTAAGAGCGATCTTGCGCCCCCGTGAATCGGTGATCTCGACGTCAACACGCGCGACCGAACGGCCGGCTTGAATCAACGTCGCCACAGCGGTGAGAGCGGAAGCGTCTACGGGCCGCAAATAGTCGATCCGCAAATCGATAGTTGGCGCCATCTTGCCGATCTTGATGGCGACAGCGGCGTGGCCTGCCAGATCGGCGAAAGCTGCGATTACGCCTCCGTGAAAGGTCTTTTCGCCCGGCGTTCGCGCGAGCTCGTCGCGATATTCGAGTGCGATCGTTACCATATTCTTTTGTATGTCGACATCAACGGCGCGCGGACGCAAGACCTGATGAAACGGTGGACGCGTCAATTCCTCGTTTAGCCGCGCGAGCGCGGTTTCGTGATCCGCCATCATCAAGCTTTTGGCTCCCAGCGAATAGAAAGGGGCGTCGCGCGGCCCTCCAAAATCCACTCAACGATATCCCGCTTACGCACTTTTCCGCTTGCGGTCAGTGGGATATCATCCACTTGAAGGAAATATTCGGGCATGTCGAATTTCGACAAACCGGCATCGTCCAGGTGCTCGAGAATGGTCTCGGGTCGGGCGTCCATGCCCGGCTTGAACATGACAGCTAAGCACACGCGCTCGCCGAGCCTGGGATCAGCTACGGGGACAGCGGCCACCCGGTGAATTGCCTGATGGGTGGATGCCAGCGCCTCAATTTTAGCAGGATAAATATTGTGCCCGCCGCGTATGATAACGTCTTTCTGGCGACCTGTGATACGAAGATAACCGTTTTCGTCAATCCAACCGAGATCACCGGTCATAAACCAGCCATCACGATTGAAAGCCTCCTCCGTCGACTTCTGGTCATCGAAATAGCCGAGCATTAGGCTAGCGCCACGGCCGCCGATTTGGCCCATCTCGCCCGGCGGCAATTCTCGATTTGCGTCCTCACGATCGAAGATACGGATTTCATAACCAGGGCACGATTTGCCGCAGGTTTCGACGATTAACTTCGGATCATCACCAGGCAATGTATATTGGTGGGAACAGGTTTCTGTCATACCATACCCGCTCTGCGGGATAATGCCGTGTTTGAGAAGGCCGGCAACAAGCTCAGCCGGAGCGGCGGCTCCTGAGATACGAAAACCCTTTAACTTGCCGATGCCAGACAATTTGCGTGTCTTGACTTCAGCGAGGAGATCGATGGCGTGCGTCGGCACACCGACCAGAAAAGTGGTGTCAGTTTCAACCAAACGATCGACTAGACTGGCTCCGCGGGGCAAGTCATGTATGATGAGCTGCCCTCCGACGGCGAGCGCTAGGATCATCGCCCCAAAACCAAGATTATGGCTGAGTGGGCTGAGGGAATAGACAACAGCCTTTTCGTCGATATGCCAATCAGCGGACAATGCGCGAGCATTCGCGAGCAATGTATTATCGCTGTGCATAACACCTTTAGGAATCCCCGTCGTTCCCGACGTGAATGCAAGATAAAGAACGCGGTTGGCATTGGACGGCGCAGGCGGTGCCGGTTCTTTCGCGAATTCTAATTTACCTATGCCGGAGGCGCGCCCGCTACTCGCCTTGTCGAGTCTGTAAACTCGCTTGATAGTCTCGACTTCGCAAAGCCGCGCAAACAAGTCGTTCTTTCCTGCATCGGCCCCATAGCCGGTTTCGGCGACGATCGCGGTTGCGCGCATGCGGTTAAGAAGATCAACTATCTCGCCGACGGTATGGTCGCGGTGTAGGGATGGGCAGCACACATAACCATTTCGGCTACAAGCGAGCAATGCGACGATCGTTTCGGGGCGGCTCGGCAGCCATACAGCGACACGCTGACCGGCAATGATTCCACTGCGGGCGAGGTCGTCTGCGAATTTGTCCGCTTGAAATACCAGCTCACCATAGGTGAGGTCGCCTTGCACACTTCGTACGGCGACGCTGGCAGGATCGCGCTCGGCGTGCCGGCGCACTAGGGAATAAAGTGTTTCGTCCCGCCAGAAACCTGCTCGATAATATTCCTGATAGCGTTCAATGTTGAACAGCGTCAGCAATGTGTTTGCCATGGACACCGAAACCTTTCGACTTTTTTCCAATTTCGGGATACTCGATGTTCGGTGACTAAGGCCTGCTCTAAAGCTATTTTCAAGCTTTTCGGAGACAAACTTGTGAAGTCGTCCCATTTTTGATACAGTTATTATAAAAGGATTACAAGCATTAGATAGGGGAAGAAAATTATGAACCAAAGTCTCGCCCAGGGCCTCAAAATTGAATGCGTCAACCTCTCTCCTCATATCGGGACCGAAGTCCGT
Organism: Bryobacteraceae bacterium; assembly: GCA_035652115.1. Classification (GTDB taxonomy): domain Bacteria; phylum Acidobacteriota; class Terriglobia; order Bryobacterales; family Bryobacteraceae; genus Bog-105. The sequence goes on along the minus strand of DASREJ010000023.1, from coordinate 4,719 downwards.
GGCTTGGATCTTAGCCAACCTTTAGATCAGCCGACGCTCGATGCGTTGCGTAAGCTGTGGCTCGAGCGAGCTTTGTTGGTATTTCGCCGCCAGAAGTTAACTCAGGAAGGCTTGGTGCGCTTTACTTTATATTTTGGCACACCCGGAGAGCGTCCGCCATCAACCAATACCAATTATGCAAAGGCGCATATGCTGCCGGAGATCATGTTGATCTCGAATGTGCGCGAGAATGGTCAGACGATCGGCGCGTTACCCGATGGTGAGCTCCAATTCCATCATGATATGATTCAAACTGACGTGCCGCACAAGGCGTCTATCCTTTATGCGGTAGAGGTGCCAACTTATGGAGGCGAAACCTGTTTCGCGGCAGGCTTTGCCGCCTACGATACGCTCGACGCCACGGTCAAAGCGAGGCTCGAGGGTAAGCGAGTCTTCCATACTTATCGGTATGGCACGACCAAGAGGGGCGATGTCACCGGAGCCCTCAACTTTGTTGACCACTCGGTTCATCCGGCTTTCCGAACTCACGACGAGACCGGCCGGAAGGCGATTTACGTCAATCGCCTAATGTCAGTGAAAGTTGAGGGGCTGGATGAGAAGGAAAGTGAGGAGCTTCTCAATAGCGTATTCGAGCATGCTGAAAAGCCAGAATTCGTCTACTGTCATAAGTGGGAGGTCGGCGACCTGCTGCTGTGGGACAATCGTAGCTCGATGCACGCTCGCAAGGACTTCCCGTCCGATCAACGACGGGTGATGTGGCGAACGCAGATTCTCGGAACACACAAGCCGGTGTAAGTCTTGGCTTTCCACAAAAAGGGGGTAACGCCCTATAGACTAGGGGGATAGTGCTGCGCCGCTGGTAGTTTTGTTAAAGGGCCGTGACTTGCTCCCCTTAAATGCCTGCTTCCAATAGGAGACGGACAGATGCGTAAGAGCAGTTCACCGAAGAGCAGATCATCAAGGTTCTGAGGGAGCACGTCGCCGGGCTGTCGGCGGCAAGGTGTGCCGCAAGTACGGCGCCAATGATGCGACGTTCTACAAGTGGCGATCGCGGTACGGTGCGATGGGGGTTTCCGTCGGCTCAAGGCGCTGGAAGACGAGAACCGCCGACTGAAGAAGCTGCTGACGGAATCAATGCTGAATGCATCGACGCTGAAGAAGATGCTCGGAAAAACTTCTGATGCGCAGCTTGCACAAGCGTGCTGTGACCTAGGCAGTCCAAGACAACGGCGATTGGCAGCGACGGGCTTGGGGGGCTCGTATCTGGCTGCACCCCATGACCTATCACTATGCGAGAGCTGGCCGCACATCGGCGGCGGTTCGGCTATCGTCGCCTTGGGCCTGTTGCTGGCTCGCCTGGCCGGCCGGCATCAATCACAACACGCTCTGTCGCCTCTACAAGGAACAGCGGCTGTCCGAGCGCAAGCGCGAGGGCCGCAAGCGGGCTCTAGGGACTAGGGCGCCGATGGCGATCCCGCAGGGAACCTGCGCTGGTCACTCGAGTTCGTCATGGACACATTGGTGAGCGGTCGCCGTTTTCGCGTCCTCACGATCGTCGACGATTTCGCCTGAGAGTGCCTAGCCCTAGTCCCAGGTACTCCACTCACGGGCCCACGGATCGAGCGCGAGTTCGATCGTATCCTCGAGACCAGAGGCGGGCCCGGCATGATCGTCAGTGACAAGGCCACCGAGGTTGACCTCGAACACCATCCTGGCCTGGCGGCACGAGCACAATGTCGAATGGCACTACATTGCACCGGGTAAACCGATGCAGAAGGCTTTCGTGGAGACGGCAGCGGGACGAGTGCCTCAACGAGCATCTGTTCGCCAATCTCAATGAAGCCCGCCAGATCACCGAAGCATGGAGGATCGACTACAGCACCAACCGGGCGCACACGAGCCTTAACGGGTTCATACCAACCGAGTTCGCAGTGGGCCAAAACAGGGGCTCTCTTTGGCAAGTTGGAGAGCAGGGCAGGTCGGCCGAGCACCAAAAATGTTAGCGTCAGACGTGCTCGCGACCGGTCATTTACTGAGACTTGATGGTTTATTGCGCGTCTTTGTCATCGGCGGTCCCTCCAATCTCTGAAAATTCTTTATCCTCGGTCGGATATCTCTTATTAGCGAGCAGATGTCGCACGAGTTTAGCGGCGACCTCTCCTTTTCGTGCGCGGCCCCACATCTCGTGGACCGCGGCTTCGTGGAACTCGAGTGCGTCTGGCGCTGAGGTGATCATCGCAACGCCAACACGCACATTCGGTTCGCTACCCAGGCGGAAGGGGCTCAGGACAAGAATTTTGCGATCGGGTTGACGAAAAATCTGGAAACCAGTTTGGGGAAGCGTCTCGGTAACGATGCCTATCTGCACGCCAATCGGCGGGCATTCGAGCAGATTTGTAAAGTGCTCAATTTCGGCGCGTGCTAAAGCTTTGCGTTTCGCCACGACAGCCGCGGGGAGGCCGCTGCGCCCAATCAGCCCGTGGTCAAGAAAACGTTCGATCTCCATGGCGGACATTAGATTGACGATAGTCGGCCGCCGGCGCCGGTAAGTCGCTTTGCGCTCTCGCAAGATCTGCATGATTTTGGGAATATCACCTAGCGCACGGTCTCGGTCGGCTACATTCTGGGTTACATTTTCTTGGAGTACCTCCTCGAGGGTACCTTCGAAATTGTCGGATGCGAGGAGGAATGAGATCGGTCCCGCAAGCACCATAATGTGCTCAGAGGTTTCTTCGATTTGTCGCATGCGTTCAAAATAGCTGACCGCCGAAGGGACGTATTCTATTCCTACACCGAGCAAGGTTGGAATTGATACTCCAAGCAGTTCCGCGAGCCGTTCCAATGTTTCAATTTTCGCCAGTTCGCCCTTTTCAAACCGATAGAGGGCCGTGCGCGAGATGCCAAGCTTGCTTGCAATTTCATCTGCGCTCAGCCCCGATCCGAGCCGATAGGCCTTAAGCCGGTCACCAATTTCGTCGTAACGAAAAGCCACGGCTCTCTCCCAACTAAGCAGTAGGCACGAGCACGATACGCCCGCTGGCGCGCCTTTCCGTGATTTGCTGCAAGGCTTGAGCAAACTGCTCCAAAGGATAGGTGACAGTCGTGGCGGGTTTTAGCCTGCCACCCTCAAACATCGCGAAAATTTCGCCAATACATTGTTTCATGAGATCGGGAGTGCGCTTGCGGTAATCGCTGATCTGAAGACCGTTAACCTCAATATTCTTAAGAAGTAGATAGTTGACCTTCACGCTCGGGATTCGGCCCGAGGCAAATCCAATTACGACTAGTCGCCCACGCCACGCCAAAGCGCGCAGCGCCGCCTCGAACGCATCTCCTCCAATGGGATCTAGGATGATGTCGACGCCTTTCCCGCCATTTTTTGCGAAAACCTGCTCGCGGAGGCCGTCGCGCAGATTATGCTTCGACAGGTCGATGATCTCATCGGCGCCGGCTTCGACCGCAAGAGACGCCTTACCTAGGCTTGATACGCCTGCAAAAACTTTAGCACCCATCGCCTTGGCAAGCTGAACCGCTGCCGACCCGACGCTCCCAGTGCTGCCAAGTACAAGTACGGTTTCGCCATTGCGGATACGGGCACGCTCGCGGAGAGCGAACCAAGAGGTATCGTAAGCGAGCGCCATGGAAGCCGCGTCGACAAAAGTCATTGAGCGCGGCAGTTTGAAGCATTGTTGAGCGTCCACTGCAATTTTTTCCGCGTAGCCGCCTTCTTCGGCCAGCGTTAGGACTCGATCGCCAATCCTGAAGTCGGTCACACCAAGTCCTACTGAGCTAACGACGCCTGCTGGAAGTTTTCCCGGCACGAACGGTCGTTCGGGAAGAAACTGATATTTCCCGCTAACAACTAGACTATCGACAAAATTCACGGCAGTTGCCTTGATCGTGATCAGTACCTGACCCGTTGCGGGAATGGGGTCAGACCAATCTTCAATCTTGTGCGTTTCGACGGGCCCAAATTCTTTGACAAGCACTGCACGCATGAAGACAAAAACCGATAATGATTAGTATTTTATTTTTAGTACAGATTGCCTGCTGGAGCAACTAGACCAGGAAGCGGTGGAGACGAAACACCTGCGTCCATAACGCTTTACGTTGTATTCGAATTGTGCAAATTCTGTCGTCTGGACTGTACCAAATAGTTTACAATTGAAATGGTGCGGGCTACTTAATGTCGCTAAATTGGGTCGATAGATCGAATGAAACCAGCTCCTTTCAGCTATCACTTGCCGACCTCGATTGAACAGGCGGTCGCACTGCTCGCTGAACTGGCACCCGAAGATGGCCGCATACTCGCGGGCGGACAAAGTTTGGTCCCGACAATGGCGTTCCGCATGGCGCGCCCAGCTCATCTTATTGACATCAACGCAATAGGAGAACTAGCTCGATTAGAGGTGCGGGCCGACGCAGTAAGGATCGGTGCCTGCGTTCGCCATGCCGTCTTCGAAAATGACATTGAGCCGGGACCAACTGGTGCGCTGCTGCGCAAAGTTGCCGGAAATATTGCGCACTATCCTGTTCGCACGCGCGGCACCTTCTGCGGCAGCATTGCTAACGCCGATCCAGCCTCCGAGTGGTGCTGCGTTATGGTTGGGCTCGATGGCATTGTTGAACTACGCAGTGTTAGAGGAACACGGCGCGTTCCTGCCGCGGAGTTTTACAAAGGCGTGATGACCACCACGTTGCAGGAGGATGAGTTGTTGG
>DASREJ010000022.1:0-2532 GCA_035652115.1 Bryobacteraceae bacterium | reverse complement strand
CTTTGGAGGAACGGGATTGGGCCTGGCAATTTGCAAACGCCTGGTGGAGTTGATGGGCGGCCAGATTGTCGTCGAGAGCGAACCAGGCGTGGGTTCCACATTTATCTTTGTGCTTCCTATGACGATAGCTGCTTCGGAGGTTGTTCCACGCGGCGAAGTTCGTCAGGCGGCTACTCCGAAGCGCGTCCTTATTGTGGAGGACAACGTCATCAATCAAATTGTGATCAAGCGCATCCTTGAACGGTTCGGGCATACGGTAGACATCGCTTGCGATGGTGACGCAGCGGTGCGTGTGGTGCAGGAAACCGAGTACGATCTATTGCTGACAGATGTCAACATGCCCGGTACGGACGGCTTGCACGCGGCCCGATGGATACGAAGCTTGTCCGACGCTCACTCCAAATTGCCGATTGTTGCGTTGACAGCGTCGGCCACGGCGATGGACCGCGAAGCTTGTCTGCGCGCTGGAATGAACGACTATCTTACAAAGCCGGTCGACGCCGAAGCTTTGCGAGCGGTGGTGGATCGCTGGACCGCTCAACCCGCTACGGCGTGGGAACCCCCGGCGACGGTCACGGAATCCGGAGAGCCTGAGTATGCGCATAGTTAAGGGATGCGAACTTCTGCGCTTTACAACGCGTTCGGCAACAGACTAAACTCCTGTTTTGATTTGCATTGAGGAGTTGACATACATCGATGCTCCCGCCGAGCGCTGCTTCCACTTGGCTCGCAGCGTTGAAGTGCACCTTGCGGGCAATATTCATTTCGGCGAGCAAGCTCTGGCAACGGGCGGCGTAACATCTGGCTTGATTGGATTAGGGCAGCGCGTCACGTGGCGCGCTCGCCACTTCGGCATCCGTTTCCAACTCACAAGCGAGATAACCGCAATGGAAGCGCCTTCCTACTTCCAGGACGTCATGATCAAAGGCCCATTTCGCTCGATGCGGCATGATCACTATTTTCAGTCTCTGCCTTCAGGCGCCACTGAGATGAAGGACGTGTTCTACGTTAGCGCGCCTCTAGGAGTGTTGGGCGTTCTTGCAGAAGTACTTTTTCTTCGCCGTTATATGCAGGCGCTTTTGCACGAAAGAAACACGGTACTCAAGCAAATTGCCGAATCGTCAGACTGGCAGAAGTATTTGACTTGAAGCTGCCCTATTACTGACCCGGACAGCCGGTGGTTTCCGTCGTGTACGTGATGGCAGCAATCTTCCAGCCTTCTGCGGTATTAAACAGGCTGAAGGAGTCGACACCGCAATGACCGAACTTACCGTCGCGCAGGAACTCATATTCGCCCCAAACTTGCGCCATGCGTCCGCGAATCAGGACGGTTGGCTGTTTTGTGAAGCGTTCCGCTATATCGCCTTTTACAGCGGCGATGCGAGTGCTGAAGTCTTCAGCAGACATAACCGACGACGTGCCGTCGGCACGGATCGAATAAAGCCGCGCGTCGGGCAGCACGGATGACCGGATCATTGCCGCATCGTGTGCAGCCATTCCGTTAAAAAGTTTCTGGGCTGCCGCAACTGCATCCTTTTCATCTGAAGTTTGGGCGAGCAGCGGCACGAAAGCGAAAAACAAAACAATTGTGAACAAGCGCTTGGTCATGGTAGCCTCAGCGCTCATTCTGTCAGAAACAAAAAAAGAGGTATTGCCGCTATGTTTTCATTCGCGCCATGAAATAGAAGCCGGCGAGCGAGAAAATGATGTCAGGCGACCAGGCCGCCATGGCGGCCGGAAGCTGATTCAGATCGCCAATTTGATCGAAGACCGTTCCCACCGTCCAATATGCGATGGCAATGCCGAAGCTGATGCCCACGCCCGTCATTGCGCCGCGATTTCCCGCGATGAACGCAAACGGAATGCTGAGAACCGCCATAATAAGCGCAAACAGCGGCACGGCAAATTTCTTGTAGTATTGAACGCGCAAAGGCGTCGTGTTCATGCCGCTTGCCTGCAACTCACGAATGTAATTCCGAAGCTCCTCGAAGTTCATCTCTTTGTATTCTTTTTCTTCCTTGACGAACCACGAAGGAGGCTCGGTTAGCTCGGGGAATGAGGCGGAAGAACCATGGAACCACTTGTACGAATCTATTTTGGCGCTGTGGTCGCTAAGGCCGTTTTGAAAGACCCATGTGTTCAAAGCAGAATTCCAACGCGCGCGTTCCGCCGAGATCTGGCGTGTGATAGCGAAGGTTTTGGGATCGAGCTCGTACACATTCACCTTCGACATGACGCCTTGGCGAGGATCGAGCGACTGGTAGTTGTAGATGCGTGATCCCTGTCCATAAATCCATTGGCGGTCCAGCCGCAAATAGGTTGCGGGAGGTTTCTTTTTGATCTCGGCGCGAAGGCGTTCCTGGCGGCGATTTGCTTCGGGGATGTAGAAATGGTCGAAGGCAAAAAGGGTCCCGCTGATGAGAAAACTCAAGATCAATACAGGCGCGGCCAGTCGATGCACGCTCACGCCGGCGGCTTTGAAAGCAGTCACCTCGTTGTATTTCGTGAGAATGCCGAAGCAGATCAGAGACG
>DASREJ010000021.1:0-8360 GCA_035652115.1 Bryobacteraceae bacterium | reverse complement strand
GCTGTTCGCCTATTAAAGCGGTACGTGAACTGGGTTCAGAACGTCGCGAGACAGTTCGGTCCCTATCTGTGGTGGGCGTAGGAGATTTGAGGGGGCTTGCCCTTAGTACGAGAGGACCGGGGTGAACAGACCTCTTGTGATCCAGTTGTCACACCCGTGGCACAGCTGGGTAGCGAAGTCTGGTCAGGATAAGTGCTGAATGCATATAAGTACGAAACCTTCCCTAAGATGAGATCTCCCTGAAGAGCCGTGATAGACGATCACGTTGATAGGACGGATGTGTAAGCGCAGTAATGCGTTGAGCTGACCGTTACTAATAGCTCGTTCGGCTTGACCATAAAATGAATTCTGCGGTTTGAGTGACTTGAATGTCGCTCGTCAATAACTATCAATCCGATTTCGATTGGCTTTGTTTCGTAAAAGGCCAACAACGACTTTCGGGTGATACCAGCGAGAGGGTTCCACCCGTTCCCATCCCGAACACGGAAGTTAAGCCTTTCAGCCCCGATGGTACTGCATGCGCGAGTGTGTGGGAGAGTAGGACGTCGCCCGATTAATTCCTCAACCCCGGTTAACGGAAACGCTAACCGGGGTTTTGTGTTTCACGGGCGCCATCACCCGGATAAGTGACGCGTCCATTTTCCACTTCAGCAAAGGGCGTCATCTTGTGGGGTCGCGATTTTCCACGGCCCATAATCTCGGTTACTTCGAATCCGCGCGCCAGCAGCGCGTCAGCAATCAGACTACGGTGGCAGCGCCAAGGAACAGCTTCGGCGCACATCAACGCCACATTTTCCGAGCGCCCGGTTTCAACGACACGATCCAGTGCGTCCTGGAATTCCGCGCTTGCCATGTGGTCGGCATAGCCTCGAAAGTTAGCGTTTCGCCATCCGGTATTGGGCGAATCGGGTTTGGCCCGGCGCAACCCGCCTAAAGCCGGCGCGTGTTCCCATTCAATTCCGGCCTCTCGCAGCGTAATAGGGAGTGTCTCGCGGTTGAACTGCGGATTGGTTCGCGATCGCGGTACCGTGCGCACATCGATAAGGCGCCCAATAGAGTGCTCGCGAAGCAGCTCCAGAAACTCCTGGATGGAGCGTGTGGAATGTCCAATCGTATAAAACACCGTCTGAATTTTTGCTCTGCGAATCCCTTGGTTAGTGGAGACGCTAACCGACGTTTTATGTCATATTATGACGATGGTCGGATGACTAATGGACTTGCGCAAAATGATCGCTGAACTTCAAGCGGAGCGGCAGCGTCTCGATCAAGCGATTGAGGCGCTCGAGCGTCTTTCCGCTAAAGCGTTGCCTCGTCGGGGGCGGCCGCCTACTTGGCTGAAAAAACAACGCGACGAACTTCTTGAGGCGCTTGATAAGGACTAGCTGCGTAACGTTAGGCGATTCTAGCTGATGCTTACATAGCGCAGCCCGGCTCGTATCAGCTTGTCACGATCTAGTGCGTGTCGGCCGTCGAGTACCAGGGGACTGCGCATCCGTTTCGCTACCGTCTCCCACTCCAGATCGCGGTATTCATTCCATTCGGTAATCAGCACAAGGGCGTCGCAACCGTCTGCGACTTCGCGTGCATTCGAGCAAAGCTGAACTCCCATCTTTCCGTGTTCGCGCTGAAATCGTTCAGAGGCGATAGGATCATGAGCTTTGACACGTACTCCCCGATCGATCAGCTTCTGCGCAATCTCAATAGCGGGCGCTTCACGGAGATCGTCGGTATTGGGCTTAAATGCCAAGCCCAATAGTCCAATCGTGCGGCCTTTGAGAATCTTCAATTCATTCAGCAGCTTTTCAACGACACGGTCGCGCTGCCGGCAATTGACCTTTCGTGCCGCTTCCACGATCGGTAAATGGAGGCCATATTCACCCGCCGTCGCGATCAGCGCCGCTGTGTCCTTGCCGAAGCAGGAGCCGCCCCAGCCAATACCGGCATTGAGGAATCGGCCCCCAATTCTGGAGTCGAGGCCGATCCCGCGTCCCACCTCCGATATATCCGCGCCCACCCGCTCGGACAACAGGCCAATTTCGTTGATGAAACTGATCTTGAGCGCCAGGAAAGCGTTCGCTGCATACTTAATCAGCTCAGCCGACGCCAGGTCTGTTGAAACCAGCGGGATGGCGCTCACAGTCTCGGGGCGCGGCAGATAAGTTGGAGCTGGGAAGGTCTGGTCCAAAATGGGCCGATACAGCGTGTATAAAACTTCGAGCGCTCGCGGCTCATCGGCACCGATTACGATCCTGTCCGGATACAGGCTGTCGTGCAGCGCCGATCCCTCACGTAGAAACTCGGGATTGGAAGCCACTGCGAATTCGGGCGTGGCTCCGTCTGTCCGCTGTTCGCAAGAATCGCGAAGCAGCGAGCCCACCCAATTGCCGCTCCCGATCGGCACCGTGGACTTGTTCACCACGACGGTGAATTCGCTGTTTATGTGTTCGCCAATGCTGCGCGCTGCCTGGGAGAGAAACTCAAGGTTCGGTGCGCCCGAAGGCGTGGGAGGAGTGCCGACGGCTATAAACACGACTTCCGCCTCGGGAATTGCCTCTGTATAGCTGGATGTGAAGTTAATATTGTGCAGCGAATCCTGCAGCAGATCCTCCAAATTAGGTTCGAAAATCGGAATTTGGCCTGCTCTTAGTGAGGCAATTTTGGATTCGTCAGTATCCAGGCACCATACCGTGTGACCGATAGAGGCAAGACACACACCGGTCGTCAACCCGACATAGCCGGTTCCAATGATTGCAACGCGCATAGAATTGATGGAAAGTTCTCATCTTAGCAGCCGGACCACGCAACTGCGGGTGACCGCCTGCATGAGAAAATGGGCAAAAGTGATTGAAATTATTCGACCTGGCGCATCCGCAGCCCAGGCCAAAGTGGTCATTTTCGACTTCGATGGCACTCTCTCGCTGATCCGTTCCGGCTGGATGGACGTCATGGTTCCGATGTGCGTCGAAGAGTTGGCTGCTACGGGAACGGCTGAATCAAAAGAAGAACTTACGGCGACCGTCGAAGAGTTTGTCTGGCGGCTGACCGGCAAAGAAACCATTTACCAGATGATGGCTCTTGCCGATGCGGTTAGTGCGCGGGGCGCGACACCATGTGAGCCCCGCGTGTACAAAAAACGCTATCTCGACAGTCTGACATTACGAATAGGCGATCGCCTCGCCGATCTACGCGAAAAACGCGTAGATCCTGTCCGCTACCTCGTTCCCGGAAGCCGTAAGCTGTTGGAGCGTCTTGTGAGTCGCGGTCTGACATTGTATTTAGCGAGCGGAACCGATCATGCCAATGTGAAAGAAGAAGCCGAACTGCTTGATGTAGCGCATTTTTTCGGACCGCGCATATTCGGAGCTCAAGACGACCTAAAGAGCTTTTCGAAAGCGATTTTGGTCCAGCGGATTCTGTCGCAGGCGAGTTTTCGTCCGGCGGAATTGCTCGTCTTCGGCGATGGCTATGTCGAAGTAGAGGAAGTCAAGAAAGCCGGTGGCACGGCAGTCGGAGTCGCCACGGCCGAACCGGACTGCTTGACCATCGACGATTGGAAGCGCCAACGGCTAATACAGGTCGGGGCGGACTTCGTGGTACCTAATTACGTGAATCTTGATGAACTTGATCGCGTCGTTCTTGGCGGCCGCGAATGTGTGGAACCGGTGGTAGCGTCCGTTTCGTAGCATGTAGTATTCAAACCGTCGAGCGTATTTTGGTAAAAAGAGTTACGTAAGTCACTTCCTGAAAGTCTTAGAGTCAAAGAGGGGGAGGATTCCTCATGGAGCCAACGGACCGACCGAAAATTCTGCTCGGTGACGACCATCACCTGATTCTTGACGCCCTGCGCGCCATGATGAAGGATGAATTTGAGGTTTACACGGTTGACAATAGCCAGGCTTTTCTGAAGGCGATTGAGGAATTTCAACCCGACGTGGCGATTTTGGACGTGAGCATGCCCGGGGGAGATGGCTTCATTACCGCCAGAAAAGTCCAGGAACGCGCTCCCAAGCTTCCCGTTGTTTTCCTTTCTATGCACTCGGACCCCAAGTATATGGAGCAAGCCGCTTTAGTGGGTGCAAAAGCTTACTTATCGAAGCGCGCTCCGGCCCAAGAACTATTAGCCGCCATTCATGCGGTACTCGAAGGCGAAACGCTCCTGGCTCCGACCGATGCATCGGTAGACCAATCCGGCCGTGGCGAACTCACCGCCCGGCAGCGGGAGGTTCTTCGGCTCATCGCTATGGGCTGCAGCGCCAAGGATATCGCCAATCAACTGAACATTTCGGTTCGTACAGCGGAGTTTCACCGTGCGGCCATTATGCAGCGTTTGGGCCTCCACTCCACCGCGCAAATGACCCGTTACGCGCTAGCTAACGATCTCGGCTGATACCTACGGCAATCCACCACGATTCGCTGCGTAACCGCGTGGTGTGCCCCTTGATCCAATTTGCAGGAACGTGGCCAAGAACTGCTTAGTAATTACCGCTTTCGGTGGGCTCTTGCTCAGCGCTCTTGGCGTTGGGGCGCAAGACTCGGCCAGCCAGCATTTGGATGACGGCGCGAACAAAATGAGGAATTCCTCCGATCTCGCGTTTGCCATCCAAGCGGCGCAGGGTGGAATTGCGGAGGTGAAGTTCGGACAACTAGCCGCTGAAAAGGCAGCGAATCCGCAGTTGAAGGCGTTAGGCGAGCGTATGGTCACAGATCATACCAACATCAATAATGAATTGAAGTCTATTGCTACTGCCAAAAGCACCACGCTACCCAGTGATCTGAATGGCAAAGATCAATCGGAGTACAACAAACTCTCTCGACTGTCAGGCTCGAAATTTGATAGCTCCTATGTGAAGGCCATGATCAAAGATCACGAAGAAGACATTAAGGAGTTTCGGAAAGAGGCTGACAAGGGAAAAGATCCTCAAGTGAAGGCGTTTGCTTCCCGAACGCTTCCCGTGCTGCAGTCCCATTTGGCGAGTATCAAGTCGATTCAATCAACAATGGGGCAGTAGTGAAGAAATCGCAGCCCTTTCTGATACCTTGTAAAGCACGACAAACGAAAAAAAGGAGACAACGACATCCCGATGCTTCGACTGCTTTTGATAATCATTCTTTTCCTTCTTCTAATCGGTACCCTTCCGACTTGGCCGTATGCATCGGGTTGGGGTCTCGGTTACTATCCGACCGGTGGTTTAGGTCTGATTTTGATTATTTTGGTAGTTCTTCTTTTGGTCGACCGCCGCAGTTTGCCCTAAACCGCGCGAGATGCGCTTGATGTTGCGGCCAATGCATCATGAATAGATGCAAGTCTTTGCTGTCGATATAGGCGGCACAAAGTTTACTGTGGCCGCATTTCGCGACGGCCAAATGCTTTATCGCGAAAGTTGCGCCACGGACCGTTCCGGCGGTCCCCAATCAATGCTCAGGGATATCCAGCGTATTTATCGAGGCTGGGTGGACCGCTACAGTTTTCGAGCGGACCGTTGCTGTATCGGCTTCGGTGGACCGGTCGATTTCCCAAGTCAGACAATCACCCTGTCCACGCATGTCGCCGGTTGGGAGCAATATCCGCTAGTTGAAAACATCAAGCAGGTTACCGGTACGGAGGTAACCGTCGACAACGACGCGAACGTCGGCGCATTAGGAGAGGCTGTTTACGGGGCAGGGAAGGGACTTAATCCCCTTTTCTATATGACGCTGTCCACTGGAATTGGGGGCGGCATCGTGACCGGTGGTCAAGTGTATCGCGGAGCGGATTCGTTTGCGGGCGAAATCGGTCATATCAATATCGTTCCGGAAGGTCCGCGTTGCCTTTGCGGCTCGAACGGATGCTTTGAGCGAATGTGCTGCGGTTTATGGCTGGAGCGCGATTACGGCAAGCCCGCCAAGGAACTGTTTCAGGATAAAGAGTTCGTCGAGAGGTATGTGGTCCATTTAGCTCGAGGATTGAAGGCCGCCATCATGGTTTTGAACCCCGCGCGGATTGTCATCGGCGGCGGGATCGCGAAAGCCGGCGAGGCGCTCTTCACACCTCTACGCGAGGAGTTGAATCGTCAACTCACCCCGTGGTCGCGCGCGCGACGGGATGTAGTGCAGGCTGCGCTTGGAGATGATAGTGTGCTTTACGGAGCCGTCGTTCTTGCCACGCAGGCATAGTTTTTGAGGGAATTTAATGTCTCCTAGTGTATTTATAAGCAAATTCTCTGCTGGTTTTTCGCGTCACACAGTTGGAGGAGAGGTTTACATGAAATCACTAAAATCTCTGCAAGCCGTTGTTCTTACATTGGGCTTGATGTGTGGCGGCGCGGTTGCTTTGCAGGCCCAAGGGCCGGGTTATGGTCACGAATATCCAGCGCCCTATGGCGGCGGACTGCGTGGATTAGTGGATCGCACTCAGAGCGATCTGCACGTTGCCGAAGAGTCGCAGCACAACAAAGATAATCAGCGGGAGCGTTATCAACACGCACAAGGACATCTGTCCACTTTCGACCGCAATCTTACGAAGGGCCACTTCGATAAAGGCGAGCTGGATAAATCCATCGATTCGATCAAGGACATTCTCGATCACAATGTGCTACAGGGCAGCAGCCGCGATGCGCTCTTGCGCGACATGGGAGATTTGAAGGTAGCGCGTGATCGACACTACTAAGACCCGCGCCCACTAATCGTCCGTTTCAGGCGCAAGTCAAGTGTGGCCGTCACGCCTGCTGTGCTTGCGCCACCCCTGCCAACCCCAAGTCAGCGGCTCTTTCCTTCATTGCTGAGATACAAAACGCAATGTGCTCTTCAAGGGGGACGCCCAGTTCCTGCGCGCCGTTGATGATGTCGTCCCGATTGACATTGCGTGCAAATGCTTTGTCCTTCAACTTCCTTTTGACGGACCCAACGTCGACTTCTTCAATACTGCGGCCCGGTTTGACATAAGAGCACGCGGTAAGAAATCCGGCGAGCTCGTCACATGCAAACAGGACCTTTTCCATCAGCGAATCGCGCGATACGCCACTGTAGTTCGCATGCGACAAGATAGCCCGGCGTGTCTTGTCATCCACTCCTCGCTCAGCAAGAATAGGCTCGCCCTTCATGGGATGGTCCGGGGCGGCGGGGTGGATCTCCCAATCGAAATCGTGAAGCAGGGCAGTGACCGCCCACTGATCCTCGTTTTCATCGAACTTCTTGGCATAAGCGCGCATGCACGCTTCCACCGCCAACATGTGGCGCCGCAAGCTGTCGCTCTGCACGAATTCGCAGACTATCTCCCAGGCTTCATCTCTGGTCATCGCTCTCGTCGCCTATGATTCTTCGATTTTGACGGACTTCAGTTCGTCGCCTTGCTTGACGGCATTCACTACGTCTTGGCCGCTGCGCACCTGACCGAACACCGTGTGCTTGCCGTTCAGCCAATCCGTGACTACATGCGTGATGAAGAATTGGCTGCCATTCGTGTTCGGTCCGGCATTGGCCATTGAAAGCGAACCTGCTTTGTGTTTGTTCGGATTCTCTTTAGTTTCGTCTTCAAATCGATAACCCGGTCCGCCGCGGCCCGAACCTTCGGGATCGCCGCCTTGAATCATAAAATTCTCAATGACGCGATGAAACTTCGTGCCATCGTAAAATTTTTCGCGTGCCAGGAAAACAAAGTTGTTTACCGTTTTTGGCGCATCCTTGGGAAAAAGGTCTACAACAATTGTGCCCTTTGATGTTTCTAGTGTCGCGACGTAATTCTTCGATGTGTCGATCGTCATCGGCGGTGGGGCTGAATAGCTTTTTGGCATCTCCCTTTAGTCTATGAAAACGACTAAACTGAAATGCTATGCAGCAGTGGCCTCCTGTAATTTCCTCTATTCTGGACGAATACTCCGGACGCCCACTTCCGTTAACTCGCTCTAATGATTGCAACATCGAATTAGCGCGCGCTCTTCGGAAAAGCTCAACGCCGGCCGCATTATTCCCGAACGCGCGTAATGCGCAAGCGGCTTACAGTGCTTTACTGCTTCTACTCGGCTATTGGGAAGAAAGTCATGATCTGATTGACGAGGACCAAACGCCGGAAGGCTGTTATCTGCATGCAATTGTTCATCGCGTCGAACCCAATCCGGCCAATTCAGCCTATTGGCTGCGTCAAGTTGGACAGCATCCGCTGTTTCCTGAAGTTCGCTTGAACGCACAGGAAATTCTAAAGAAAGATCCTGTGCCGGGGTGGCAGCTAAAGCCGGATTGGGATCCTTATCTGTTCAACTCGTGGTGTGAGGAGGCGCGCCGATCTCCGAAGAGCGAAAAAGAAAAAGTGGCATCGAAAATTCAGCGAGCCGAATGGGACCTTCTCTTTCCGTGGTGTGCTTCGCCGCGCAATTCTGGTTGACCTC
>DASREJ010000020.1:0-43394 GCA_035652115.1 Bryobacteraceae bacterium | reverse complement strand
GGCTTGAGGGGGAAGTCAAAGAGTGGTTTCAGGGACGCATTCTGCCGGTGACGGAGGCCATTGCGGAGCGATGGGGCAGGATGGAGGCGAAACGCCAGCGCCTCGGCCTTCCGCTCCATGTCGCGGACGGCCAGATTGCCGCAACCGCACTGGAGCACGGCCTCACCCTGGTGACGCGCAACGTGAACGACTTCTCCGGCCTTGGCGTGACCATGTTCAATCCGTGGGAGGAAGCTTGATGGAAACCCACACCGACGCGCCGGAGCCCATCGTACTGGCGTTTTCCGATGGTCGGCGCTACACGCTGAAACCGGAGATAACACGGCACATCTGGAAAGAAGTGGCGCAAGGGCATTACAGCAGCCCGGAGGAATACATCACACTCGCCTTGGATGCTTATTTTGCGATCCCGTCCAATCCGGCGAGATGAAACCATGGACCGGGAACGCAAGCTGCTTTATGCGGCGGTAATACTGGCGGGAACTCAGCAGATAATGAATTTCGCGGACCATCTGTATCACGCCACCCCGCCGACGAACGCCGCGTTGGAGCAAGAGGTTAAGACCTGCCAGATACAGCTTGAGCGGACCTACAAGGTTTGCCTGCCCAACCACCACGTCCCCGGAAAAGGCATTTAACCGTGTGCTCCGTTTGTGCTCCGATTAAGCCCAAGCGGAAGCGCAGGGCGAAAACAGGCTGTTCTGTATCGCCAGAACGAGATGCCGGAAACGCAATGTTCTTTGTTTCCAATTGACTGTACGATTCCCAAGCTGGACGTCGCGGGTTCGATCCCCGTCTCCCGCTCCATCAAATCAACAGCTTGCAAATCCCTGTATTCGGCGTGCTCCATTTGTGCTCTGATTACATCACCTGCAAGCGTTGCTCTAGCTGATTGAGCGCCGCCTACCGCAGCTCCACCGGAGACTGCATATAAACGTTCTGATTGACATTGAGGTATGGCCGAGTTAGTCGGCCATCCGTTTCGGATCAATCCCGCGCACTGTACAAAACTCAGCCGTGCATGGTTGATAGTCTGCCGTTGTTGGGGTATAAGCTTGGACCCGTTTCGATTCGTCGCTCCAGGGTTAAGGAGATATCTGTTCTTTGTAGAATCTCGCAACGCAAGAGGACCGGGCTAACGGTGCCGGTGCGCGAATTGAGCGCTCGATCACCGGGACGGCTTGGCAAAAAGAGCTGGACGCGCGACAATCTCCATGATCGCTAAGATCTTTCTCGATACGAACGTTCTGGTTTACGCTGCTATCGAAAGGTAAAGACGAGCGCAAGCGTCAGCGCGCTCTGGCTCTGATCCAATCCGAGAAGTTAGTATCCCGGCTCAAGTCTTGCAGGGAATTCTTCCTAACCGTGGTCAAAAGGCGGCTCGCCCCCTTTCGGTCGAACACGCATTGGCGTAGATCGAGCAGCTAACTGCGTAGGTGCGCATCATCCTTCACCGCTCCCGACATCACTTTGAAAATACGCACACGGCCGGCGTCCCTGTTACCCGATCCATCATCAGATAGTGCGTATCGCGATTAAGCAGTCCGCGCGCCACAAGATCTCGTATGGGGACGCGATGATTCTTTGTACTGCGCAAGCCTGGATCTCACACCGTTTACTCCGAGGATCTCAACGACGGGCAGGAGTATTCGGACGTGCAAATTGTGAACCCTTCACAAGCCTTATAGTTCGTTGATCACTGGTGCCTGCATGCTCGAGGAGAAAGAAATAGGCATCAGTCAATCTGAAAAGCGACCGAAGAATCGGTGCCTCAAAAGAAGCTGCGCACTTTCAATATCAGGATAGATGTTGTAATCGTTTTTTCCGGGTAAGCGCAAAAGCGTTCTGCGACAAGATCGGCCAGTTCATCGACCCTCACTTTAGATGCATCAATAGGATTCAGATTTTTGTTCCTATCTTGGCTGTCGCTTACTTCATTTGCGGTTTCCGACGAAGTGCCGCTTGAGTTTGCTGATGAGGGTATCGACATCGGGATCGCTTTCCCGCCAGGCTTCAATTCGCTAGATTCTATACCAGACAGTTGAGTGACGGCGCCCATTGTAGAAGCGGCCAATAGCGGTCGTGGTCAAGCCGCCGAGACGGACACAAGCCGTACATAATGAGACCACGAAAGAGGAAACACCGGAACCAAGCCGGAGACCAAATTCCGCAGACGCTGTCTGCGGAATCTCAGCGACTTGCTGCGACCACTTCGTGTTAACGCCGGTGGGGCGCGTGTAAAGTCACCGAACTGATCCTTCCCTGGATCACGATCATCGAAAGAAAATCTGCGTTAGAGGTGAAAGCCGCTTGTTTATTTGCGACGACTACTGAAATTGGTTGATGCGAGCCATTGGGGTCGAGGCGAAATGCGCTGATGCTTCTTGGCTCCAAATCGCAACGGACCTCAATTCGACCGCCAGCCCGTTTCTCAGGATTGAGCAAAGCGATCAAGGTACTACTGCCCTCCGCGGTTCGCCATTCATACGTTTTTACTTCGAGCGACGCATCCACATGAGCAATATCCACCGTGTCTCGAAAAATGCCATGCCCAATCCATGGAGCGGCTGCTTTACGCAGGGCCAGCAATTTCCCAACTTCCGACCACCATTCATGATCCTCAGTCACGGGATCCATGAAGGCGAAAAGATTACCTATTAAAATGTCGCGCGCTAACCAATAAATGGCTGTATCGTGGGGCATGGTGGACAGCCCAGGATATATAGTATTCGGCGAATTGCGGGTATTGGGAAAGAAATTGGCCTGAATGACCTCAGGGAACGTGTATTTGAAAAGCTCGGGGAACGCAAATTTCGTGCCTGCGTATCCAGGACAAAAATAGCCTTGAAAAACTGCGTAAGGCGCGTACAAATCGGCGACTCCCTCGATCATGAACGCAACGCCCGAGTTTAGCGTTCGATCGGTCTCACTTGCCTGACGCAAGAATGTTTGATATTCACGATTCCACAAACCAGGACCATTGTGCCCATGGCGAGTGCTATAACACGCCATGGGCCGAGCGGCAGCGACCTGATCGTAGTAGATCAGCTGAGAACCGTATTGAGTGACGGCCGCACCTCCGAAATCTCTAAGCAGTTTTTGCCACGGCTGGCTGCCTGGACACATGACTGCGAACGATTCAGGCGATCCGGGTGAATACGTTTCGATCGGATACGAGCCATCTACCTTTCTGACCGCAGCCTCTTCGCCGAGAGTAGGGAAATAAAGAGAATTGCGGTTAAAAATCCGGGCGTTGATGTAGGTCATGATTTGACCGCCCGACTCACGGATCTGCCGCCATACACGTGCCATTTCGATGGGTCCGCCTAGATCCAGATCCGGATAGTACTCAGGATCTTGTGAATCGAAGCCGCCGCGAGACCAACCATATGGAACAATTAAATCCATCCCAAGTTGCCGTTCTTGTTCCCAAAGGACAGACATATCGGAGAAGTGGTAGGCGATCTTTCCGTAAGCGTTCTTGAGAAATGGCAACCAACCGCCAACCCGCTCTCGCCACGAGTCGCCGGCCAGAGGGACCGAAGCTTGACTATTAAACCAATCACGGTATCGATCTGCCGCCCAGTGCCAGTCATTCCCGTGTGCCGCCACGATAAAAGGCGCGACTGTTGAACTTTCGCCAGGACGAATAGTCACCCATTTTTGAAATTCGAAATTCATCGAGCCGGCGCTTGGCCCCTCTGTATCTGCATGCAAGACGGTTACGAGAAAGTCGGGATCATACGAGGCCAGATACAAGCCGTGCTGCGCATCTACATAGTCCAACCACATCATGCTCGCTCCGCCCGCGTAGGTCAGTTCGTGGGTGTAGCGCCCGTCCTGCTGGGTAATCCTGCGGCTGCCGATTTCAAGAGCCGCGAGACGATGTTCGGCGATCTCGACAAAATCGGAGATAGCGTGAGGAAATCGCTCGCCTCCCCAGTAAGGAAGATAGAGCTGATCGTCATTCGAGCTTGGGCCCAAACAGGCACCAAACACACGAGGCAATGTAACGGCAAAAACGACCCGTTGCGGATCATGATTGTCGATAGTGACTATCCAACGACTTTCCGAGGATCCAGCGACCAATTGCGCTGAGACGCGAATGGCGACATGAAAATCTCCAACGGAGGAGTGTACGAAGTCGGATTCGATTAACGCCGTGTTTTTCGACACGGAAACCCGAGGTGAGAGTGGATACGCTTTGATCTGCTCAGAACCGTCAGGCTTGCCCAAAGTCACTTCAACGAGCGGTGGCTGTTGTTTCGCCGCTTTGAGATAGTTGTCTCGCGAGACCGCCGGTGTGAAACCGGCAAGTCTTCCGTCTTGCGTAAATGCCAGCTCCAAAGAGCCATTCGTAACGACAAGGCGGCCAAGCGAGGTCGTTTGCACCCCGCGTGCAGCCACCGCAGAAGCGAAAACTACTGCTAATGCCCGAAGCAACTTTGAAACGATTCTTAAATTCCGAGGAGTAGTGTTCAAGTTCTTGTGATAGCAAAGCTCGGCTGCTTGATGGCACACGGAACGTGTTAAAGTCTGCTCCATGCGACTGCAAGCTCTCTGCTGGCTTCTCGTCGGCTCTATCTTCCAACACGCCTGGACACCCGACGACATGCTAAAAGTGCGGAGCGTAGGCAGTGTTCAAGTATCGCCGGATGGCCGTTCGGTCGCTTTTACGGTTACACAACACAATCTGGACATCAGTGAGCCAATTAGTCAAGTGTGGATGGCGCGTGTCGACGGAACGCAATCGCTTCAATTAACGAGCGGACTGCGTTCGTCGAGCAGTCCTCAGTGGTCGCCTGATGGAAAGCAAATCGCTTTTCTCAGTACGCGTGCAGGTGCGAGCAACATATGGATCAGTGCTGCGGAAGGCGGTGAAGCCGCACAGATCACCGACTCGGAGAGTGGAGTAAGTGCCTTTCGTTGGTCGCACAACGGCCGCTTCATTGCGTTCACGGCGCCTCTGAATCCAAGCGGCGAGGAGGAAAAGAAACGAAAAGCCAAAGAAGACTGGTATGTGGTAGGCGCCAGTTACCCTTATCAGCGCTTGTGGGTGATCCCGGTTACGAGCATCGGCAGGCATCCGTCGCCAGCGCGTCTACTCACAAAGCAGGATTATCAACTCGGAGGCGCCTTTGGCGGCGGCTTCATGGATTGGTCTTCTGACGACCGCAAGATTGTCTTCGCGCATATGCCGCGACCACGGTTCGATGACTGGCGGAAATTGGACATCGCCGAGGTAGAGGTGGAAAACGGCGCAATCCGAACGGTCGCTGAAACCGCAGCTTCAGAAGATACTCCGCTCTATTCTCCGGACGGTAAATGGATTGCGTACCGTGTGAGTGACATACCACCGGGATGGGGCATTGATTTCCGAATCTGCGTTGTTTCAGTATCCGGAGGGCCACCGCAGCCATTGTCCGAAACCTTCAATCAAGAACCATCACTCATCGGATGGACGGGTGACAGCCGTTCCGTGCTGGTCGAAGAGGCATTGGGCACAACTCGTGCGCTGTACCGGTTACCGCTCAAGGGCCCACCGATTTCGTTCTACTCGCCGGGCCGAGGTGACTTCTCGGTTGCGTCATTGAATTCCACCCGAACAGCGATAGGCTTTTCCGTCCAGGACAGCGCTACACCGCCAGAAGCTTTTGCTCTTATCCTTACGGGTGCCGCTGTGCCGCGCCAAGCCAGTCATGTGAACGCGGATATACCGAACTTGTCTCTGGGCTCGACGCGTGTCATTCGCTGGAGGGGGCCTGGCAATCTCGATGTGGAGGGTCTCTTAACCTATCCGGTTGGCTACGAAAAAGGAAGACGCTATCCGCTGATCGTGATTAGTCATGGGGGACCGCCGAGCAATTTTTCTCAGAACTTTATTGCTTCGCCCGGCCATTATCCAATTGCCGCTTTTGCATCCCGCGGATATGCGGTGTTGCGCTCCAACGTTCGGGGCAGCACCGGATATGGGAAACAATTTCGATACGCAAATTATGGTGACTGGGGAGGTGGAGATTTCCAAGACATGATGGCGGGCGTGGATAAGGTCATCGAAATGGGCGTTGCCGATCCTGAACGTCTCGGGATTGCGGGTTGGAGTTACGGCGGATACATGACCTCTTGGGCCATTACGCAAACTCATCGTTTTAAGGCTGCTTCCATCGGAGCGCCAGTAACAGATTTGGCGAGTATGAACGGTACTGCTGATATGTGGACATTCACGCCAGACTATATGCGCGCCGAGTCTTGGGAAAATCCGGAGATGTACATCAGGCACTCACCCATTTACAACGCGAAAGGCGTTACAACTCCAGCGCTGATCCAGCAGGGGAAAGACGACACAGTCGTGCCGCTCGGGCAGGGCGAAGAATACTACAACGCGCTCCAGGCGCAAGGTGTTCCAGTTCGGATGGTCGTCTACCCGCGCTCCGGCCACTCACCGAGCGAATCGAAGATCGTGCGGAATATCATGCAGGAAAATCTCGATTGGTTCGACAAATATTTGAACTTGGGCGACCGGAACTGATTGGCTACTACTGATATAAAAAGGTACTTCTCGCGTGTTGCGAGAAATTGCTTCAAAGCGCCTGCATAGCTGCTTTCAATTGTTGCTGGATCTTCTCCCTTTTTGAGTGCCGCAATCGTTGAGGTGCTTCCGATGAGCCGGTGGTTGATATCGATGTCGATCTTGCCGGGATACAATTTCTGCAATCCGTAAATAACTTCTAATCCCAGCCGGACGGAGTTGAAGTTATTGCGATCGGTAATTATGAACCGAACTCCATTGATGTCCTGATCCTTAAAGTGCGAGTATATGGGGTGCATGCGCGTAGGATATGCGCGAACGCCCAGTATTCGGCGATCGTTTAAGAATGCGGCGAGTTTGCGCGCATCTAGCCAATCCGCGCCTACTTGCTCATATGCGACCCTTGTGCCGCGACCGACAGAAAAGTTCTTAGTCTGCTCCAGCAGACAGATGCCAGGATAGAGCATGGCTGCGTCTAGACTATTCATATTTGGTGACGGATCCACCCAGGTAAGATCAGTGTCGTCCCACCAATCATCACGTTTCCACCCGTCCATCTTGATGACGTGAAGGTCTACTCCCAGATGCCGCTCGCCATTGACAAATTGGGCGAGCTCGCCAAACGTGAAGCCATGACGAATGGGAACTGCGGCACAACCCACATAGGATTGTTGGTCCGGATCGATTATGGGGCCTTCCACATGAGTGCCGGTGATTGGATTTGGCCGATCCAGAACGTAGAACGCCAAGTGCAGATTGCTTGCTTCTTCTATGCTGTAAATCATCGTGCAGGAATATGTATAAAAACGTGCGCCGACATCCTGAATGTCATAAACGAGCGTGTCGATGCCCTTTACCATTTCAGGCGTGATTCGATGTTGCCCGCCGGAATGCAGGCTGCGAACGGGAAGTCCAGTCCTAGCGTCAACGGTGTCACTTATGTTGGGTTGATCTTCTGTCCCCAACAGACCGTGCTCAGGTGAGAACAGCGTTTTTACGTCTATTCCCGCAGCAAGCATCAGATCTACGTTACGCTGTCCATCGCTGCTCAGTCCCGTTTGATTCGTGATCAGGCCGATGTGCTTGCCTTTCAGTGGGGCAAAATTTTGATTGCGAAGCACATCCAGACCGGTCAACACATCGCCCGCGAAAAGTTGACTTGTGAGAGTGGTGATCGCTAGAACAACGCACTTCGTAGAAAGTGAAACGCTCATGCAATCTCAGCTGACAATTGGTTCTGACGCTCAATGCGTCGAGCAAGCAGGCTCAACCCAAGAATGGCTGCAAATGCCGCCGATATCATTCCGAATACCCAACGCAGGCCGGCCAGCGCTCCAAGTTGTCCAGCAATGAACGGAAGGATCATACCGCCGGCGAGAGCTATCGCGAACAAAATTCCGAAGACAGTCCCGGAGTGAGATTGGAATCGATCTCCCGCGATCCCCAACAGAGTTGGATAAACTCCAGCCAGTGACCAGCCGCATATGACAATGCCCAGTGCCGCAACAAGCGGACTACGAGCTAGTGCTGTTAGTACGGCGCCGACGCCCGCCGCGGATGCGCAAATTAGCAGCGTGCGATAGGGGTCGATGCCAAGGGCAATCCGGCTCAACACCGCGCGTGAAATCATAATTGCTGCCCAATACGCAGCCAGAATCCAAGAAGCAATTGCGATGGAGTTCAAACCTATGTCGTGCATTAGGTAAGTGGAAATGAACCCGCCCAGCGTAAACTCCACGCCCGATTCAAAAAACAACAGAAACGCGAACGCCAGCACCAATGGCGAGCGCAGAAAGCGTGGCACCTCCGCCAATGGAAAGACGTGACGCTGCTTCGGCGCGGGGAAACGGCGGAACAGCGCAAATATACCCACAACGCCGCAGAGTGTGGAGGCTGCCGCCAACAGCGATGCTATGGAGAAGCGCGCCACCAAAGCTCCGATGACGAACGGCAGAAATAAAGCGCCAAAGCCGAAGAAAACACCCAGCAGGTTTAGTGCTGCGCCCTTACGCCTGGGATCTTCGTGAAGATCCGCAACAAGCGTGTTCGTTGCTCCGTTCAATGCACCTCCGCCCACGCCGAGCAGAACAACCGCCGGCAACAAAGCGACAAATGCGGAGGCGCGCACGACCATACCTAACGCCATGGCAACCAGCAGCGCGCCTAACACAAGCGGAAACTTCATGCCGAAGCGGTCCATAGCCAATCCGAGAACAAGGCTCGCCGCCAGCATCGCCGCGTTCATCACCAGAAACAATTTCCCAATGTCTGGTGTTGTGATTTGCAGTCGTGCGGCCAATAAAGGCAGAATGGCTCCAAGAACGGCCATCACGACGCCGAACACAAACATTCCGGCGTACGCGGTGCCGCTTAGTAACGCAGTGGATCTGGTATCAGACTTCCGCATACTCGACGGGCGATCGTTCGAAAAGCTTTCCCGTATAACTATCGAATACCCGCAAGTTGTGATCTTTACTTGTGCCGGGCACATTTGGCGAAACGAAGGTTTGCGGCTTAATGCCTTTCGCTTTCAAACGAGATCCGGTTTCGGTCACCAATGTCATCGCAATAAAAACAGCAGCCATGGTGGACCCGGCGCCAATCTTCTCGGGATTACCAATGTCAACCAAAGCATCCTCCGGTGGAACGCAATTGTCGATCGCAATATCGGCCAAATCGCTAAGTTTTTTGCCGCTGGAATGTGTGGCCTTGGTGGAAGCTGCATTTGCGAAGGAGGAGACGGTAATTACTTTCAATCCCTTGTCCTTTGCGTAACGGGCAGCTTCAATCGGTGCGGCGTTCAGGCCACCGTGTGAAAACACAATCATGCAATCGACAGGAGCAAACGCATAACTCTGAAGAAAATTTTGGATATAGCCTTCACGGCGTTCAAGCCATAGCAGCTCCCGCGCGCCACCGGGTCCCACGACGTTGTGCCACATGAGCCGCGGATCATAAAGAGGGAAGAAGCCGACGAAGCTTCCATATCTAGGGAATATATCCATGACAGGGATTACCGAATGGCCGCTCCCGAAAAGGTAGGCGCGGCCGCCGGCGGCGATCGATTCGGCCAGCATTTCGCCAGCTCGTTCGATTTTTTCGCCCTCGCGATTGTGAATTGAAGCGAGCACGTTGTTGATCTGCTCGTAGTATGTTTTTGCTGACATGAGTTCTTCTCCGTATTTAGAGTTCCGCCTTGAGCCACGCAAGCCGAGCGGCCCCAAGCAGACCGGCGTCTTCACCAAGGGCAGTTTTTGCAATACGCACATGCCGCGCCGCAATGGGTTGCGTCCAGCTTAGTGCGTTGCGCCGGATCTGTTCCAACATCAAATCGCTTGCCTCCATCACTCCACCGCCCAGGACCACAATTTCCGGATCCAATATCGCGATTAACGCCCCAATTCCCATTGCTAGAAAGTCCGCGGTTTGACGCATAGCATCCAACGCGAGCGTGTCTCCGGTGCGCGCGGCTTCCGCTGCGGCCTCTGCCGTTTGCTTTCCGGCACGCCGCGCGAGTGCCGGTCCGGCCGCCTCGCTTTCCCATCCGCCACAAGATGAATAGCCGGGCTTCCAAGGAGTGCCTACCAGCATCCAACCCGCGGCGCCGGCGATGCCATGAGCACCTTCGAGCGGCTGCCCGTCCGAAATAATGCCCACACCAATGCCAGTGCCGACGGCTACGAAAACGACATGCATCAGTCCACGCGCTACCCCCAGCCATTGCTCAGCAAGCGCGCTCGCCGTACGATCGCTGCCTATTGCAACTCTTAGCCCCAGACACTGTTCGAGAGTGTCACGGAGTGGATGGAAGTCTCTTCCCCATAGGTTGGGCGCCCAAGCGTTACCTGTATCCGCGTCATAGATACCCGGAACGATAACGCCGATAGTGGTGATGGAATCATTTCTCAGCTCGTCGTAGCGGGCGGCGATCTGGTCAATGGTGGCCTCGAAGGCACATGC
The DNA here is from genome assembly GCA_035652115.1 of Bryobacteraceae bacterium. Classification (GTDB taxonomy): domain Bacteria; phylum Acidobacteriota; class Terriglobia; order Bryobacterales; family Bryobacteraceae; genus Bog-105. Next base: position 32,905 of record DASREJ010000020.1, on the reverse strand, counting down.
AGCCGAGATTTTTCGCTTGCGTGAAATGTGCCCGGAATCGTCAACAAGGGCAATGGAAGTTTTGGTGCCGCCTAGATCGACTGCCAAGATTTGACTCACACGTTTCCGCCCTTACTGGGTACTTCCCTGGCGGATTGCTTGTGGCGAGCGATTGGCCTCCAATTCGAGGATGATGCTATAACGGTCACCTCGCATCAAGCTCTGAACAAATTCGAATGGTCGTCCTTTCGAAAGGTAAGTCACCCTTTCTACCGCCAGGACTGGAGAGCCCGGAGGAATCCGCAAGAGTTCAGAAGTGCCCGAATCCGCGGGAACGGCTGAGTACGTCTCACGTGCGCCGGAGGGCTGCAAGCCGCAGTGGTTCTGTAGCACTTCGTATAGCGATTTATTCTCTAAATCCGCTCGAATTAAGTCCGGAACGAATTTCAGAGGTATGTGTGCGGTCTGAATTCCCATCGGCTCGGCATCGGCCATCCGTAGGCGCTTCAGCACGAAAACCGGTTCACCAGCAGGAATTTGCAGAGCTTCGGCCACACGTTCGCTCGCCTCGCTTTCAACGCGCTCGAGGATGCGCGAGCTTGCCGTCAAATGATGACGGCGCATCTCCTCGCTGAAGCTAGTGAGTTCCCGAGGTCCGTGGTCGAGCTTGGGTCTGGACACAAAAGTCCCGCGGCCTTGCTCGCGCCGCACGTACCCAGCGTCCGAAAGATCGCGTAAGGCTTGGCGCACGGTGACCTTACTGACTCCAAAGGCCTCGGCGAGTTTACCCTCATTGGGAAGTTGCTGGCCAGAGTGCCACTTTCCTGACTCAATTGAACTGATCAGAGCGCACTTGAGCTGATGGTAGAGCGGAACGGGCAGCTGTTTGTCTAACGGCGACATTCGGGTGTCAGTTAGTCATCCTATCATCGCAATCATTCTATTGGCAAAGTCTCACAAACAGGGCTAATTCACTTCTTTACTTCTATTCATTGTAATGACATAATCTCCATAACCCGCGAAGCCGCTGCTATTCCGAAGGAGACTAAAGATGAAGGGCTTACTCGTTCTCGGCGCTCTGCTGCTCTGTGTTCCGCTTTGTTGTGTTTCGCAAGTCGTTACGGGCGACATTTTGGGCACAGTTACAGACCCTAGCGGAGCCGTGGTGGCGCAGGCTAAGATCGTCATCACAAATACCGGAACTCACGAAACTCACGAACTGACCTCAAGCAGCGTAGGCGAGTACATCCAAACGGCGCTACCCAGCGGTTACTATTCCATTACCGTCACTGCGCCCGGGTTTAAGACAGCCGAGGTTAAAAACCTAAAATTAGATGCTGGCAGCCGGCTGCGGCAGGATGTCCGAGTAACTCTTGGCGCGACGAACCAAACGGTGGAAGTAGCGGGCGAATCACCCGCGCTGGTAACCGACACAGCAACGCTCAGCGGGACCATCACCGAACAACGCGTGGAAGATTTGCCATTGAATGGCCGGAACTTTTTCCAATTGGCGGATTTGGCGCCGGGCGCCAACGAAGGACCGTCTGCGCCGCTAGCAAGCGGGACACGACCGGATGACCGTCGCGAATGGGCTTCCGTGTCCGTTTTCGCACAATCGGACACACTGAACAACATCATGGTGGACGGTCTCGATAATAACGAAAAGTCAATCGGCAGCACGGGCATAAGGCCCGGAGTCGAAGCCATCGCCGAATTTCAGGTGCAGACCAACAATTATCCGGCCGAGGTCGGTAAGACACCGGGCGCGGTGGTCAACGTGATTACGAAATCCGGCACGAATACTCTTCACGGCGCTGTGTACGAATTCGTTCGCAACAGCGAATTTGATGCCGTGAACTTCTTTACGAAACCGGGAGCGAACGCCGAATACCGGCAAAATCAGTTCGGCGGCGCCTTGGGTGGGCCCATCCGCAAAAACAAAACCTTTTTCTTTGTTGACTATGATGGCTATCGAATTGTTCAAGCCGCCACGTATGTGAGCACGGTTCCAACGCTTTTCGAAGAACAACACCCCGGAAACCTGTCAGATATCGGTGGGCCTGTATTATCGGCAAATCAGCTTAACCCGATCGCACTGAAATATTTTGCACTCTATCCGGCGCCAAATCTGCCCGGTACAATCAACAACTATGCTTCGAGCCCAAATCGAAGACAAAACAGCGATTCGTTTGACGTCCGCGGAGATCAGAATTTTTCGGACAGGGACCGATTGACCGCGCGCTACAGCTTCAACAAGGTGTACACCATCACGCCCGATAGTTTTCCCGAGGTCAATGGAGTTCAGCCAGGAGGTAGCTCGGCATCGTATCCGGGAACGGCGCCGGATTTGTCGCAACAGGCTCTTTTGTCGTACACGCATATGTGGGGCGCCAACAAGGTCATGGAACTTCGAGCGGGCTACACGCGGATCAACAACGCCTCCTATCCGGTAAATTATGGAAAAAACGTTGCCGATCAATTCGGTATTGTCGGCGCCAACATCAATGACACGACGGCTTGCTTGTCTCAGGTCAGCATTACGAACTACACGGGAATGGGCAACTGCGGTGCATTGCCATTGATCGATCTCGACAACATATTTCAATATGAAGGTTCCTTGTCCCAAACCATCGGCAAACACACGCTCAAGTACGGAGCGCAACTGCTACGCCGCCGCGTCTATAATTTCCAGAATGGCTCTGGTCCGGGAAGCTTCAGCTTCACGACGCTTCCCACACTGACAGGGGTTCCGACCGTGGCGACTCCCCTGGTCAACTTCTTTGAAGGGACTGCCTATTCCGTTTCACGGAGCGTTTTGCTATCGGCTTATTACTTTGAGAGATGGGAACCGAGCGCCTATATTCAAGATGATTGGCGCGTAAAACCCTGGCTCACTTTGAACATGGGAGCGCGCTACGACGTCTTCACTCCCTACACCGATGCCAGCGGGAACCAGCAGTTTTCCTGCTTTGATCCCGATACAGCGACGCTGTTGATCGCAAAACAGAACGGCGTTTCGGCGACCTGCAATATTAAAACCGATTTCGCGAATCTGGCTCCTCGATTTGGTTTTGCGGCAAGCCTCCGTCACGATACGGTGCTGCGGGGCGGATATGCGCTTGTTTACTTCAACGATCAGACGGGACCGCTTTATCCATTTCTAAATCCGCCCTTATACAACACTTACTCGCCCAATGTTGAAACGGTAGGGCTTTCGACGCCCCTGCCGTTGCCATCGAATATGGCAGTGGCATCCTCACGATATGGGATGCAGCAGAATTACAAGAACTCACGTGTAAACGAGGTCAACTTGAATCTCCAGCATGCGTTTAAAGGAACGGTGGTGACGGTAGGCTATGTGGGTGAATTCGCGCGTGCCTTGCGCATTGTGCCTAATATCAATGTCGCGTCGCCTCAGCCTGCTCCATTGAATAGCTATGTCACAAAACGGCCGTATTACAACGTGCTTCCGAACGTTACCGGCATCTACATGGTGTCCTCGTTTGGCGCGACCAACTATGATGCCCTATTAACCACCGTCGAACATCGCCTTACACATGGCCTGACGTTTAGTGGCAATTACACTTGGGGGCACTCGACCGGCGATTTCCAGAGCTATTCGACTGGAGGTACATTCAACAGCGCGATTCCCTCTCAGTACGGCAAATTGGAGTGGGGCAATACGGACCTCGATATCCGGCAGCGTTTCTCATTGATGTTGAACTATGCGCTGCCGTTCGGTAGCGGCCTCACTGGGTGGGAAGGTATTGCAGCAAAAGGATGGCATTTCAACGCAATCGCGGTCTATCAGACAGGTTCTCCATTCTCAGTGCTGAATTCGACTCCACAAAGCAATACCGGTGTCAGCAGCGACCGTCCGAACGTGGTTGGGAGTCCGTATCTCGCGAATCCGACTATACAGGAATGGTTTAATCCGGCCGCGTTCGCACCGCAGCCAATAGGAACAATTGGTTCCGAAGGACGCAATATTCTTTTCGGGCCACCGTTCCGTCACTTGGATTGCTCTATCTTCAAAGACTTTAAAATCCAAGAGCGCTATACGTTGCAGACCCGCTTTGAAGCGTACAACATAACCAACACTCCCAACTTTGCGCTGCCCGCGGCGACGTTGGGAACGACCACGATCGGCACCATTACCAGCACCAGAACCGGCAGTACACCGCGCGATTTGCAATTCGCGCTGCGTTTCTCGTTTTAACCGCGATCTGCCAGGAGAATGGAACAACGTTGAATCGGGCCGCGCCTTTTTTGCTAATGGGGCTGTGTGTATATTCGGCCGTCGCGGCGGCTGACAATCAGATATTCCAGGACAAGATAGACGCGATTTTTGCCTCATATAAAAAGACCGTCTCGCCCGGTTGCGCTGTCGGAATTGTGCGGGACGGCAATTTTGTGCACAAGCGCGGTTACGGAATGGGCAGCATCGAACTGCAGTCGCCGTTATCGCCAGAGTCCGTCTTCTACATGGGGTCGGTATCGAAGCAATTCACCGCAGCCAGCGTCGTGCTCGCTGCCGAGCAAGGGTATTTGTCGCTAGACGATGATATTCGCAAATGGATACCTGAGATCTCATCCTACGGTCACAAAATCACTCTTCGCCAAATGCTTCATCATACAAGCGGTCTACGGGATGAAATTGGACTGTTATCGCTTGCAGGTGATCCGATCGAAAATATTCATACCGTTCGAGAAACAATCGATCTGATTGCCCGCCAGAAAGCACTCAACTTCACTCCCGGAGATGAGTATCAGTACAGCAATTCGAACTATTTTCTGCTGGCGCAAGTTGTACAGCGCGCCACGGGAACGCGCTTTTCCCAGTTTGTCGCTCAAAATATCTTCGAAAAGCTCGGCATGGTGCACACGCGTTTCTATGATGACCGCACAGTGGTTTTGCAGGGGCGTATTGCAGCGTATTCGCCACGCGAAGGCGGCGATTTTCGGGTCGACTGGTCAACAAACTTTGAGAAGGTCGGGGATGGCGGGTTGATGAGTAACGTTGACGATCTGCTGCTATGGGACCGCAATTTTTACGACAACAAACTGGGGAAGGGGACGCTGTTGCGCGAGTTGCAGACGCGTGGCATGCTGAATAACGGCAGGACGATCAATTACGCGCTCGGATTGGAACTAGCTGAATACAGAGGGTTGCCCGTGGTTGAACATGGCGGCGCTCTCTTCGGCTATCGTACTGAGTTGTTGCGCTTCCCGGAGCAAAAATTTTCCGTAATTTGTCTGTGCAATCTCGCAACTGCCAATCCTGGGGCTAAAGCGCATCAGATTGCCGATATCTATCTCGCTGCGCAGTTCCCAGAGCAGGCTCATGTGTCTACAGAAGCTGCCAACGGCGGGCGTACACGTCAAGACAGGGAAAGCGTATCCGCCGGGCAAAATTTGGCGGGACTTTACCGTGATCCGCTCAACCGAGCATTTATTCTCGTCGCCACGCAGAAAGATGGCCTTACGCTACGCAACGCTCTGGTGGACCCTACGTCTCCGTTAGAACCGCCCACCGTTCTTATCTTGGCCGGCGCTAATTTTTTTGAGGACTCAAAAGGTTCAAAATACCTTTTTCAACCCACGGCATCCGAAGTACGAATGACTTGGGTTGCCCCGTCAGGCGTCAGGCATGAGTTCGAGCGCATTCACGAAGTCCAGTTGAGTGCCGCCGAGCAGAAAGCATATTCGGGTGATTACTACAGCGACGAACTGCTGGCGACATATCGAATAGGACCCGCAAACAATAAGTTGAGCCTGACCGTGGGCCGCGATGAGCCGATTGAATTGCGGCCCACGCTGCGCGACGAGTTTCGAGCAAATCTGCCGGGCGAATTTCGGGAGCCCATAGTAATTCAGTTCAAACGGGACGGTAGCCAGTTGACGGGCTTTGAGCTTTTTGCCGGTCCTTCCGACGGAGTTCGCAACATTAGATTTGTGAGGAAGTAGTGCAGGGCGTCATTCGATTATGAAAATCATTCTTGCCCGAACATTTTTTGCACTGACGTCCGCGATACCGCTTTGTTTCTGCCTGCCCGCTTGTTTAACCGCACAGGTGAAAACCGGTCTCGATGTCCTCGTTGAGGAACATTTTCAACCGCTGACCGGCAAACGTATCGGACTCGCCACCAATCAGACCGGAATTACCTTCGATGGCCGTCGCAACATCGACGTGTTCGCGCATGCACTCAATGTCAAGCTGACCGCGATTTTTTCGTTCGAACACGGCCTCAACGGAACGCGCGAGGATACGCATATCGGCAACAGTATTGATGAGGCAACGGGCGTACCGATTTACAGTTTGTACAACGAAGATGTTCGCAAGCCGACGCCCGCAATGCTTAAGGATGTAGACGTGTTAGTTTACGACAAACAAGATAACGGCGCTCGCTTCTATACGTCAGTGACTTCGATGGCCTATCTGCTGGAGGCGGCGGCCGAGCATCACATTCCGTTCTATGTTCTTGACCGGCCGAATGGGATCAACGGTGTTGATGTTGCCGGACCGCTTCTTGACGTAAAGTATGTCTCATTCGTTACGTACATGCCCGGATTTCCAATTCGTCACGGAATGACGATGGGCGAGATGGCGCGCTATTTCAACGGAGAAAAGAATTTGGGAGCGGATCTTCATGTAATTCAGATGCAGGGTTGGCGTCGTTCAATGTGGTTCGACGAAACGGGACTGGAATGGGTAAATCCTTCACCCAATATTCGTAACCTGACCGAGGCGATTTTGTATCCGGGTACTTGCCTGCTCGAGGGAAAATCGGTATCCGTCGGACGAGGAACCGACACGCCATTTGAAATTGTAGGTGCTCCGTGGTTTCGCGCTCGTGAGGTGGCGAAATATCTGAACGCCCTTCACTTGGCAGGTGTGCGATTCATGCCTCGGCGGTTTCGACCGAATGCTTCGGTATATAAGGACGAGGAATGTCAAGGCGTAGATATCCAACTCGGGAACCGCGACGTCTTCGATCCAGTGACTATGGGGATGGAGTTGGTGGCGGCTATCTTGAAATTTCACCCCGGAAAGGTAAGTTTGCTTCCGCGTTTAGTAGGGAGCGACGAGGTGCTTGCCAAATTCCAAGCCGGCGAGAGCGGACGGCAAATCTTAGATGAGTCGCGAGCGGAACTCGCCAAGTTTCGCCAGTTACGAGCCAAATATTTGATCTACCAATGAGCCACATACAACTGTTGGAGAAAGCAAAGCGACGTATTAGGCGTAAGAAGACATGATGAATCGACGTTCCTTCGCTCAATTTCTAGGAGGGCCAGTCTTACTTTCATCGCTTGCGAAGAACTCCGGTGGAGCATCGTCGTCGGCCGCTCCGCCTGGCAAAATTATGGCGATCACCGCCCATCCGGGAGATGGCCTCTTCACGATGGGCGCCGCGCTTGCCAATCAGGTTGAACGCGGAGGAAGTGCCATTCTCTTAAGCCTTTCATTAGGCGAGAAAGGCGCTCCTAAAGATATATCTGTTTCAAAATATGGCGAACTTCAGAGGGAAGCCACTCAAAAGGCGACAGACTTAATTGGCTGCGAGAACATCTTCATTCTTTATCCCGACGCCGAAATACCGTTCAATGACGAGAGCGCAATGCGTGTATGCGATGCCATCCGTCAGCATAAGCCAGATATCGTGATAACCCACTGGAATGGTAGCTGGCACAAGGACCATCAAAATTGTCATTTGATTGTGCACGATGCCGTATTCTACGCGGGTTTAGACACGCTCTCACGCAAGTATCCGGCACATGCGGTAGCTAAAGTTTTCTATGCCGAAAACTGGGAGGACGCCGCCAATTTCGTGCCGGATACGTACGTCAACATCGAACCTGCGTATCAAAAATGGCTTAAGGCGTGCGATTTTTATCCGATGTGGCGCGGTCAAACGGGCTTCTTTCGCTATAACGACTACTACAGCAGTCTTGCCGTTATGCGTGGATGCCTTGCGGGCTGTAAGAGCGCAGCGGCTCTAATGTCTGATACGAGTCAGCGCGCGCAGCATCTCGAATCGCTCTAAATTGCCCAGACTTTATGCCGAAACTTCCGTGTTTCATTCCTTCGATTATTAGTTTGCTGTTGCTATCGGCGAATGTCATAGAGACGCAATCGCTGCCGTCATCAGCAACGCCCGCTAACACCTTTCATCCAGTGAAGCGTTTAACCGATGACACCAAGGATCAGGATGAGCACTTTGCGGTTACCTTTCAAGAAGTTCAGAAGTGGATTCAGCAGAAGGCATTTCCTGGCGCTGTGCTTGCTGTCGGCCAACACGGAAAGTTAGTTGCCTGGAAGTCTTTCGGAAAAATGGACTACTCCCCTGATGCAGCGCGAGTTCCCAGGAATGCCATATTCGATCTTGCGTCTCTTACAAAGGTCACCGGAACGACAACCGCTGCCGAGATTCTCTACGACCGTAAACAGTTAGATCTGAATGCGCCCGTAACTCGATATATACCCGAGTTTGCAGGGACGCCTGGGCACGACCAGATACTGGTTCGAAACCTCCTGAGCCACAGTTCCGGACTGAATTCTCGCGAAGTCTTATGGAAGCAGGCTAAAGATCGTCAAGGCATCATGCACCGGCTATACACCATGCCGATGGATTTCAAGCCGGGCGAAAAGATGCAATATCGCGACTATAATCTCATCCTCATGGGAGAGATTGTCACTCGCATTACCGGAGAACGTCTCGATCAATTTTTGCAGGAGAATGTTTTCGGGCCGTTGAAGATGAAGGATACGGGCTTCAATCCCTCGCCAGCGCTACTGAGTCGGATTCCTCCCACCGAACAGGATGACGTGCTTCGGCATGAGTTGGTGCATGGCATCGTACACGATGAAAATGCGTTCCTCATGGGCGGTGTGAGTGGTCATGCGGGCCTGTTTTCTTCTGCGCATGATCTGGCCATTCTCGCGCAAATGTATTTGAACGGGGGCATCTACAATGGCAAACGGATCGTTAGCGAGGAAACCCTGAAGGTGTTCATGGAACGTCAGTCCACTCCTCCCGGAACCTCACGCGCTCTAGGCTGGGATACCCCAGTGAAAGGATCGTTTCCCGGTGCTTCGGCTTCTCCGCACGCTATCATCCACACCGGTTTTACCGGCACATCAATTTATATCGATCCAGATCGCGACGCTTTCATCGTCCTTCTGACCAATCGGGTAAATCCGACTCGCAGGAACAATCTCATTAATGAAGCGCGACCGGCGATTCATACCGCCGTTCTTGCAACGCTTGACGGTACAAATCTGCAAACTGTCACACAACCTTCAAAACAGCCTATTTATGAAGTGGATCGCACCGATAGGCCGATTGACATCGATGGAAAGCTCGACGATCCGGCATGGGCCGGCGCTCCGGCAATAGTGCTCGTTAATAACAACGATGGCTCTACTAGCCCCATCCGGACGGAGTGCAAGATCTTATACGACGCCAACTTCATCTATTTCGGCTTTCGGAATGAAGATAAGAATATTTGGGCCACGATGACGAAACGCGACGCGCACCTTTGGGAAGAGGAGGTGAATGAAGTTTTCGTGCAAGCGGATCCTCGGCAGACCAGCTACATCGAGTTGGAGATCAATCCGCTCGGCGCGATCTTTGATGCTTTTCTTTTGGATATTCGCAAACCTCTGCATTACGAGAGCTGGAACAGTGAAAAGATCAAATGGGCTGTACACGTCGACGGAACTGTCGATGGCCAGCCCGGCGACAGGGAATGGACATCGGAGATTGCGCTGCCTCTCGAAGACGTTGTGCCGGCTTCTCATACTCCGCCACAATCAGGCGATCGATGGAGAGTGAATCTCTACCGGATCGAAAAATTGCCGATAGCCGCCAAGCTGGCCTGGTCTCCAACCGGTAAAGATTTTCATGTACCGGCAATGTTCGGCCAACTGGTCTTTACTGATCGAAGAGTCTGATAAATGGCTATTCGCGTATTCGGCGGCGCCGTTGGGATTATCACTTTTGGGTTCTTACTTCAGGGCACCTCCTCTTTATGCGCGCAAACGCTTCGGGTCGACCCCGAACTTGCAAAAACAATTCGGGAAGTTCGGGCTGAAGACAATGGCGCTGAGGCGATGGACTTCTTGACCGGCGTCTATCGAACGGATCGATGGGCTAATTTTGCGAAATTTCAAGAGACCGCGCAGTACTTGCAAGAGACGATGAAGGCGATCGGGTTGAGCGATGTTGAGTCCCTCTCCGCACCTGCCGATGGCGTGAGCCAGTTTGGATTCTGGACGATGCCGCTCGCGTGGGACGTAAAGCAGGCGAGCCTCGAAATAATCGAACCGGCAGTTCCAGAAGAGATGAGAGTTCTTGCCGACTACTTCGCGGAGCCGGCATCCCTGATCATGTGGAGCGGCTCGACACCGCCTGGCGGCATCACTGCTGAGGTGGTGGAATTGAAGCCGTCAACTTTAGAACAGCTAAAACGCATGGACGTGAAGAAAAAGATGGTGCTGACGGAACCTTCACTCGATCTAGCACAACGTGGGGCATTGAAAGCTGCTCTTTATAAGCAAGGGGCCGCGGGCATGCTCAGCTATGCGAGTGAAAATCCGGACGTGACTAATGGCCACTATTGGATGAATGCGTGGGGAGACTATGGCTGGGGCTTTACAAAAATGAGCAGTCCGCTGGTCGGCTTTTCACTTACGCCACGCCAAGGCGCTTATCTTAGTAATCTGCTAGCGAATGACAAAAAGGTTCGAGTAAAGGCGCTCGCGGATACGCGCTATTACTCCGGCCAGTATCCGTATATAACTGCCGTCGTACGTGGCACCGATTCCAAGGAGGAAGTACTTGAGCTGGGTCACGCATTCGAGTTAGGAGCGCAAGACAACTCGACCGGAGTGGCCGCAATGCTCGAAGCGGTCGCGACCCTTCAGCGCCTTATAAATGCGGGCAAATTGCCAAGGCCAAATCGCAGCATCCGAATTTTGGTGATGAGCGAAGACTATGGTTCCTCGGCTTACATTGCTACTCACATGGATCGAATGAAACAGACGATCGGGGCCATCTGCATGGATACGCCTGCGGGTCGCTACGGTGAGACTGCCGGTTATAGCTTTGCGCTCAATCCTGATGTGAGTAGGTCTTATCAGGACGCACTAATCATGCACGTCGCCGAGAGCTACTACGCGGGGTTGCGCCAAAAGTTTCCCAGGTGGACTCCGTATCGGCCAAGATCGGACTCATACCTTAGTGACCCCACGATCGGCGTTCCAACTGTCTCCGCGACCGGAAGCAGCGGAGCCGTGAACGTGCATCACAATAGCGCCGATACGCTGGATCGCGTAGATCAACGCTCTCTCCGCGATCTCAGTTCGATGGTTGCCACGTTTCTTTACTCTCTGGCATCGGCAGGCGATAAAGAGATTCCTTGGCTTGCTGAAATTACAGCGGATCGAAGTGACGAGAATATGATCGCAGCGGCTGCTCCTTTCCTTGCTCGCATTTCGATGGCGAGCACTAGCGACTTTTTAGCCCAGCAATTAGCGGGCGGTTTTGCTCAGATCGATTACAATGCCGGTCGCGACCAGGAAGCCCTCCTTTCAGTTCTTCGCCTGGCGTCGCCCAAAAATCAGGCAATGCTGCGCACAGAGTTGAATCCGTTGTTGCAGCATGTGCGCGGATTCGCCCGCAAACAGTGTGAAAGGCTGCAAGCAGCTGTCGACCGGCGATCTATTGAACTTGGCTCCGCGACGCCCGTTAAACCTTCCGCTCCCTTCCTCGAAGCCTCGCTTGCGGAAGCTTCGCACATTGTTATCAAGCGCAAGCGATTCGGGCCCGTGACTCTCGATGACCTCCCGCTCGAACAACGAGAAGGCTACCCGGGCTTCGGTGACAATCCTGCTCCATTGACTCTTCTTTATTGGTGCGACGGTAAGCGTAATCTCGCGGAAGTCATCCGGCTAATTGAGTTAGAACAAGGACCCTTGAACTTTGATTTCGTTGGATATTTCAAGTTTCTGGCCAGACATGGATATGTCGAACTTCGCCGTGTAACGCAATAGCACCTTTGGTATGAACATAAGACCTGTCGTTCTGGCAATTCTCTTTGTTCCCGTACTAAGTCAGCAACCGTTGACACAAAAGGCGCCCGAACAGACAGGCGCCCCGCAAAATCCATCGCCGATGGTAGAGCATACGCGGGCGCATCCCAGATTAACCGAGCCGAGCCCGCAAGGTCGACGTGAAAAACTATCATTCGGCACATTGTTCGTGCCACAAAAACTTCAATCAAAATCTCAGGCGCCGGTGCTCTTCTTTTTTCATGGGCAGGGCTTAGTGCCGGAGGCAGCGGCTGCGCGCAACGGCATGGTAGTCGTCAGCGCCGTATTGGGCGCTGGCTCCCGTGTTTACGCGAAGCCATTTCTCGACCCTGGTTTTTTCGGCAACTTATTACAGGAAGCTGAAACGCACGCAGGAATAAAACTCGGTCCGATTACGCTTGGAGGCTGGAGCGCAGGTTGTGGCGCGATCCGGCAGATCATGAGCACTCCCGAATACTATGACAAAGTGGCTAACACTGTCATGATCGACGGCATTCACACTTCCTACATCGATGGCAAGCCCGGGCCTCTTGAATCGCAAATCGATCCGCAACCTCTACAGATCTTTGTTAAGTTGTCACGCGATGCGATGGAAGGCAAAAGGCAGGTGATTATCACGCACTCCGAAATCTTTCCAGGCACATTTGCCAGCACAACGGAGACGTCCGACTACATTTTGAACACATTGGGATTACACGTCCGGCCGGTTGTGAAGTGGGGACCGATGGGAACACAGGAATTGAGCGAAACGCGCGTTGGCAAGTTTCTGATGGTCGGATTTGCCGGTAATTCCGCTCCCGACCACGTAGATCAACTACAGTCGCTACCTGAGTATTTGTCGTGGTTGAAGTAGAAGCAAACCGTACTGAAGAAATACATTCATGATCCACGGGGGTGGAACGCCGCTGCCTTCGAGCAACAGGAAGGATCATCTCTGCCGGAATTCAAGGAGTTCGTCAAAGCAGTAGCAGCCCCGACTTGACGCTTTCAGTTGACGTGAAGAGTTATCTCGGCGCGGTGGGGGAGGCGGTCGTGGTGCTAACGCCTGCTGGTAAGTAGGATCGGGCAGTCAGTGGCGAAGGTGCCGCAATGCCTTACCCTTGTGCATAGCGACGTGATCAGTCTTGTCGCTCCTAATCTCGTATTGCGGGTCGTCCTCGCTCGCATGATGAATATAGCCTTTGTAATTCACGTTGCTCGTATGCACTTGCACGATATGGCCGCTGACTCGGCCAGCTTCGGAATTCCAACTCACGTGATCGCCGACTTTGAATGTCTTCCCCATAACCGATGTTATTGTCGATCACAGCCGTATGCCTTCCTCGCTGGATTCGGCATTCAACTGATCAATGGCGCTTCCGCGTTGCCTTTAGTAATCTCCATAGAAGTATCGAGTGACCGTTTCCGAAGGTCTGACCGTGTCCCTCTGAATGTCCAGTTTGCCTCTTGCGCAAATCGAATACCGTTCGCATCATTGCATTCCATCAGGAACATTTCCAAAACCACCAGACCGGACTCCCCGAAAAATTGCTGCGCCGTAGTGAAAGGCAACAGTTCTCTATCTCACTAGTACTACTGGACTAGATTAAAACGTTTACATTTGTTAGCATGATCGCAGTCGTAGATTTGAACCTGAGGAGGAACATTATTGATGAACCTAAATAATTTGCGCAGAAGGTGGCGGCATCTTCTGGTTACGGCTGCCGGAGTGCTCGGCGCGGTGTGTGTGGCCGGACATGTGCAGGCAGCTTCTTTTGAGCTGATCTATAACGGCGTGTTTAACACTCAAGATGCGCTGAACCTTGCCTCGCAAACAACGCCTACTTTTTTCACTTCGAGCACGCCGTTTACTATACGTGCGTGGTTCGATTCGAGCAGCCCGAATCTGGCTCCGCCGCTTCCACCACCGACGCCTTTTGCCGGATTCCGCGCCTACTCGCCGTCACTCGCAGCCATCGACATTGCCGGTCAGACGTATACGTTTGACACCTTCACTATAAATCCAACGGCCGGCTTAACGGTTGCTATCTTTGACCAGAACAGTTTCACACCCGGCCGATACGCTGTTGGCATTCTTCAACAGCCGCCGCAAGATGGAGCGGGTATCATAGGCGATTTTTCGGGCGCATCACCGAATTTTACGGTGGACGCTCAAGTAGCGACTACATTTACCGGGTACAACGGAGTCGGATATTCTTCGGGCGTTTGTTTGCAGGGGACCGGCGGAAACTGCCAACTGGCCGCGATCACGCCGTTTGTGTTACATAGCAGCACGAATCAGACCTTCGCGCTTACACTGGGCAACTACGAGGAAGCTTATACGGGCGGATCCGATGTGGGAACACCCGGCCGCATTCCTGGACCGCTGAATACCGCGCAACTGGTGGCGGTACCTGAGCCCGGCACTTGGGCAGGAGCGGGCGCGGCACTTGCATTTCTGTTCGGTTTGGCACGGCGCAAACGTAACTAATTTTCAGATAAGCGGGCGTCACGAGCCGCACAAAAGTGGTATTCGGGAGATCTGTGCCGCTTGCGCGGATCACCCGGAAGCGCTTGTTGTGACGTTCGCTTTTTGAAACGGCAAATCACAAAGAAGGAATTTTCGCCAGCTACATCCATGCAAAGACGGGCGCGGGCTCATGCTTCCCATGGAAGTATTCTGGATTGGTAAATGGGGGCTGAAGCAATTACTACGGAAGCATCCCTTCCTGTGGACGTATCGAGTCAGAGCGTCAGCGAAGCGATTGCCGATTTTTTGAGCGCATTGGGTGTGCGTTATGCATTCGGCGTGTCCGGCGGCGCGATCGCGGCGATCTGGAATGCTCTGTCGGCTAGCGATATCCAGGTGATCCATTGCCGGCATGAGACGGGCGCTGCATTTGCGGCCACGGAGGCGCACTTTGCTACGAACGCGCCGGTCGTTGTGTTCACTACGACCGGTCCTGGACTAACGAACGCGCTGACCGGCATTCTGGCCGCGCGCGGCGAAGGCGCAAAGATCATTTTGATATCCGCTTGCACCACTGCTGCAAACAGGGGCCGGTGGGCGATTCAGGAGACAGATACGGATTTTCTTCCGGTTGGCTTGACCGCTCCTGGCGCGTTGTTTCATATGGCGACTACGCTGGAATCTGCCGCTGCGCTTCCGCAGATTGCTCGCCGTGTGGCGAACGGCATCATGCGACCGGGAGGATTTATTTGCCATTTATCGATTCCCACTGGTGTGCAAGCCGCAACGGTGACGAACGTTGTGCCGAGCGCGCTTCCAGCGTCAGAAATCGAAGTGCCATCGGAGTCGATGACCGATCGATGTGCCGCACTACTGCAACAAGATCCGGTAGCGTTATGGGTGGGATTTGGCGCCCGCAACGCAAGCAAGGAGATCAAGGAACTGGCAGAGCGGCTCAATGCTCCAGTTTTATGTTCGCCACGTGCCAAGGGAGTTTTTCCAGAGGATCATCCGCTGTTTGTTGGTGTGACAGGCATGGGGGGACACGATTCCGTCCAGACCTACATGAGACAGACTCCGCCGCGCCGAATTTTGGTGTTAGGAACACGGCTTGGCGAACCTACGTCGTTCTGGAATCCGACGATGGTCCCGGCGGATGGTTTTATTCACGTGGATATCGATCCAGAAGTTCCGGGCGTTGCTTATCCGGAGGCTTTTACGCTCCCTGTGCGGTGCGATATAGGAACGTTTGTCGTCGCTTTATTGGAGCGGATTCCGGCTGCTGCTAGCAAACCCGATCCATTCTCCTATCTAAGGCGCGCCGCTTCCACGCAGATAGAACCGTCAGCGACCGGCAAGATTCGACCGGAAGTGGTGATGCAGGCAGTGCAGACCGTGGTGATTGACCGGCACGATTGTCTGGTGATGGCGGAATCCGGAAACTCCTTCACGTGGGCGACGCACTATCTGCGCTTCACAAACGCGGGGCGATACCGTGTCAGCACTGGTGTCGGATCCATGGGGCACTTTTCTACGGGGGTTGTGGGTGCTGCGATTGCAACAGGACGCCCGGCCGTGGCAATTGTCGGAGATGGAGCGCTGCTCATGAATAACGAAATCAATACCGCGGTGAAGTTTGGGGCGCCAGCGGTTTGGGTGGTGTTGAACGACTCTCGCTATAACATGTGCGAACAAGGAATGGTGGTGCTTGGATTGCGCGCCGATGCGGCCATGCCTACGGTGGATTTTGCCATGCTGGCGAAAGCGCTCGGAGCCAATGGGGAGACGGTACACTCTGAAACGGAATTAGACGGCGCGCTAGAGACTGCAACCGCGGCCCGAGGCCCATTTATATTAGATGTCCGGATTGACGCGGCGTGTCTAGCGCCATCGATGGCACGAAACCGCGGCTTGCGCGCGCAAGGCATTGGAACGGTGAGCGCGAGCCAGGATGTCTCATTCCCCAGCAGGCCGTAGCCGTTTCTGCTGAAGTCTTTATGGAAGCGAATACTTTTGCTACTTCAGCGTTCATTGCGGTGCCGCAACAAACGGCTTATGACTATTTGTGCCGGCTCAAAAACTTAGACGAATGGACGCTGGGCAGCCGCATGAAGGAGCAGGTAGATGAGGATACGTGGATCGGGACGGCGTCCGGCTATCAGCGAACCCTGTACTATCACGTCCGAAGATTAGAAAACCCGCGATTCCGTGGCATTGAATGGCAGTGCGGCTATGAGTATCAGAAGTATTTCAAGTCTTATCCCGTGCTGCTGTTCCCGCCAGACTACGTGGAGCCTGGCAGCACGGAATCAGGCGTCTATTTTCACTGGGTCAGCGTGATCGATCCAGTTCAGCGGACGCCTATGATCATGCAGGGCATACAGACTGTTCACAATTCAGAAGCTCGCTCGCTTAAAGCTGTATTGGAGCGGCGTGCCGGATTGACTGAAGCGGCGCAAGGTCTGTATCGTATTGAAGCGGACACCATCTATATCAACGCTCCTATTGAGATGGCCGCTGAATTTATGGGCGATTTGCGGACGATGGAGACCTGGTCGCACCTGCTGAAACCCGCGGGCAGTATTGAGCGCGAACGCGGCGTCTTTCTGGATGAATACGGTCAAACAGTCGAAGTCACGCTCCGGACCAATCAGTTGGAAGATTACTATCTGGTGGAGCAGGATTATTTTCATCCGCAGCACAATTCGATGCAGCGGTCGCCCACATTTCTGATTCCACTGCCATATGCGTTCGGCGATGCTTCCGCGCCTGGAATTCTGCTGCATAGAATCACATTCTGGAAAAACGGAGCGGCTCAACGGCACGGGAAACTCACGATAGACGATTTTGGAGCCGAGAATATGAACATTAAGCGTTTGCTGGAGGCAAAAGCGGGTAATCTTGCCACCTTCGCGCTCGGGAAGAGCTACGTTCCCGTCGCGCGTGCCGCTGGTGCGAAGTAGCCAAGGACGATGCCGCCCGATATCTTTTCACCGGAGTTTGGGCAGAATCCGTATCCGTTTTACCGGGCCATGCGTGATGAGTTTCCGTTGTATTTTCATTCCGGAGCGAAGGCATACGTTCTCAGCCGTTATGAAGATGTTCATCTGGCTCTGACCAACCCGGAATTCACGACACAAAGTTATGCCGGGCAAATTGAGCCGTTGCTTGGCGTCACGGTAGTGCAACTCGACGGAAGCGAACATGCGAGACAGCGACGATTACTAGCCGCGCCCTTTCGGGCCGACCGGTTTCGCGCTGCATTCGGCCCTGCAATTCGCGAAATCGCCGAACGATTAAGCAAGGGCTTCGCGGCTGTGCCCACTGTGGAATTGGTGAGCGAGTTCGTGACACCGTTTTCTGTTGCGGCTCTTGCTACGGTGGTGGGGCTGCCGCAATCGGATTTGGGTTTGTTTCGATCCTGGTACACTGCGCTGCTTCGGTTCGGCGTCAATCTGATCGGCGATCCAGAGGTGACGCGCGCGGGTTTTGCGGCAAGAGATGAACTCTCGGCATATCTGCGATTACTAGTAAAGCGTCTGACAGGATCGACTGGACAAGGATTGCTCTCGATGCTGGCGGAGGCGGAAGTGGAAGGGCAGCGGCTGACGGGTGAAGAGATTGTGCATTTTGCGATGCTGATGATCTTCGCGGGAGGCGAGACGGTCGAAAAATCGCTGGCGACGTTCGTTCGAAATCTGGTGGCGCATCCCGATCAAATGGCCGCGCTACGGGCCGATTGGACATTGTTCGATCAAGCTCTGGCTGAATCGCTTCGATTCACTGCTCCCACGCATATGGTGCCGCGCCGGACTCGCAGCGAAGTGTCCGTGAGTGGAGGCAGTATTCCCGCCGAATCAGAAGTGATCTGCTTCCTGGGTTCGGCCAACCGCGACGAACGGCGCTTCGCAAACCCGGATAGATTCGACATATTTCGCGATGATCTACACCCGGAGAGCGCGTTCAATAATGCGGCACGCCATGCGGCGTTCGGCATGGGCCGTCACTTCTGTCTAGGTGCAATGATGGCGCGGATCGAAATAGAAATGGCGACGCAGCAACTGCTGGCGCGAAGCGGCGATATCGCTTTCAGTGGCAGCGTGCCTGCGGATCGGGGACTTTTTTTGCGTGGGCCAGCCACCCTGCCGCTTCGCTTCGGCTCACGAACTGATTGCATTGGAGAGACTCATGCTGCTTCGCTGCAAAACCGCAGTTGATGCTTCGGCTGAGACCGTGTTTGCCTGCGTGGACGAACCTGAACACATTGTTCAGTGGGTGGAGGGCGCTGTTGAACATAAGTACGTCAGCGAGCGAAATTCAGCTAATCCGGTGGGTCAGCGTTTCCTGCAAAAGCTGCGCATGGGCAAGTCGATTAAAGAATTCGATGGAGAAATCATCGCGTGGGAATCGCCTACGCATTTCGGGCTGCACATTCCTGCGCCCGCCTACTCAAGCGAAGCGCATTTCCGCATAGCGCCAAATGGGCCAAACCAATCGACAGTCGATTACTCCATCGATATTACGCTGCACAAAAAGTGGGTTCGCTTGCTGAGTCCTTTTATGCGCTTTCCTCTGACCCTATTTGTGCGGAAACAGATTGGCAGACTCAAGTCCTATGCTGAGAAAGTGCAAGCGGCACAGGAGGCGCGCTGATGGAGAAGTCCGTCGTGTCGCCCGCAACATCGCTGCGGCTCCTTCGTGCAGGCGATAGCTGGATCTACGCAGTCGCTGGAAGTTTGGCGGCGCCCGGGGCGGGAGCACTGGAGTTGAACGGAGAAATTGCTGTTTCGATCGTTGAGGACAGGCTGGCCGGGCGTGCGGATTGGATGACTATTCTGTTCTCCCAGCGATTTGAAATAACACAACGGGACGGTTCGCGACAGCCTATGCCAGCGCCTGAATGGATGTTCTCGTTTATTCAGGACTCGACAACGCGGGACCTGTCGATTGTTGCTGACAATATGACGAAAGACGGGACTGCCCGGATTGCAAAAGAACCACAAGTGTTTTATCCGGGAACGTGGTCATTGCAGACTGCTTATAACAATAGATTGGAATTCAATAACGGCGACGAGGTGAAAAACACGCTGACGGTATTCGACTGCGAGCAGGTTGACACAGAAGCCGGCTCATTCGTTTCGTGGGTAGCAACCATTAGCAGTCAGAGTGCGGGGACGGGCCTGATTGAGGGAAAGGACTGGTGGACGCCTGATCTTGGCGCGCCGGCACAGTTTTCGACGAGCTCTACAATGCCCGAGGGATCCCGCATGCGTTTTGTCGCGACTCTGCGCAGCAGCAACGTGCGGTAACAGTGGCGCCCGAGTCATCTGTTGAACGAGGAAAGAGCGGCAGACGGCACAATCGATGGCTGGCAATAGGTGTACTGCTGCTGATTGCTCTCATTGGTATATTTTTCTGGCGCATCCGTACGTCGCCGCGCAACCGGATTTATCATCCTCCGAACGATACGATCGCGATCCCGAACGACGCATCATCCATCGCCGGCGGCAAACATTTGGTGGAGGCGGTAGCCGTCTGTACCATCTGCCACGGAATGAATCTGGGCGGCAAGCTCGCATTTCAGGATGCGTTTCTGGGCCGCGGCTACACCTCTAACCTGACCAGTGGGCGTGGCGGCGTCGGCAGAACCTACACGAATGCAGATTGGATTCGGAGCATTCGCTACGGCGTGCGGCCGGACGGGCACGGAATTCCGTTTATGCCGTCGGATTACTTCAACAAACTCACGGATGCGGACACGGGCGCGATTATCGCGTATCTGAAAAGCCTTCCTCCGGTGGATAACGAAAGGACCAGGGTCGAAATCAACCTGCCGGCTCGCGTTCTTATCGATCTTGGCGTGTTGGGGGACCTTGTGCGGGCGGCAAAAATCAATTTCCGTGCGGCGCGTCCGCAGCCGCCGGGCAATCCAGGAGAGTATCTTGTCGAGGTTGGAGGCTGCACATTCTGCCATGGGGCCAATTTGACGGGCGGCCAGGGACCAGAGCCTGGTGCGCCGCGCGGCACGAATCTCACGGCAGGTGGTCCGCTGTCGCACTGGACATTTTCGGATTTCAAAACCACGATGCGTGGCGGTGTTGATCCGCGCGGACATGCGATCGATCCGAAATTCATGCCTTGGCTCGCTTACAGAAATATGACCGATCGGGAGCTCGAGGCAGTATGGCGTTATCTGCGATCGGTGCCGGCCGAGCAGAAGTGACGAGTTGTCCGTGCTCTTCGCTATGCTGCAAATGATGCAGCGCAAGGTCATCATTTTCGGAGGAGGCGGGCAACTCGGGGTCGAGTTGTGCCGTGAGTTCGGAGGCCGCAACTGGACAGTCCATAAGTTCGAACGTCATATGTTGGATATCAGTGACGCTGCCGGTGTTGAACAGGCTGTGGGTAGACTCGATCCGAATGTTGTTGTTAATGCTGCGGCTTACAATCAGGTCGACATCGCCGAACGGGAACCGCTAGCCGCCTATCAATCCAACGCCTTGGCGGTGCGAAACCTGGCCATGGCGTGCCGGCAAAGCGATGCGCAGTTGGTGCACTACTCCACTGACTATGTTTTTGACGGGACCAAGGGCAGCCCCTATGTGGAAACGGACATCACTCATCCGCTAGGTGCTTATGCGGTGTCCAAACTCGCCGGTGAGTTGTACGCACAGGCTTATCTCGATAATCCGCTCATTATCCGCGTTTCCGGTGTGTTTGGTCCGGGCGGCATGTTTACGCCGAGAGGCAACTTTGTTGAATTGATGTTGCGGCTGGCTAAGAGTGGCAATCCCATTCGTGTCGTAGAAGATCACGTAGCGTCACCTACCTATGCTCCTGCCATTGCGTCCCGTACCGTGGATATGGTGGAAAAGCGTCTCGCAGGCCTATTTCATATGGGCGGTGGAGAAGCGATCTCGTGGTATGCCTACGCCAAAATGATTTTTGAAATTGCGAAAGTCGCGCCGCAGCTGCAGCCGACGGATGAACGCGAATATCGAACAGCGGCGCGCAGGCCAAAGTGCTCGGCGCTATCGAACGCCAAACTGGAAGCGGCCGGCATTAAGGCCATGCCGCCGCTGCGTGAGGCCGTCGCGGATTATTTTCACGCGCGCGAACACGCTACTGCACATCGTTCGGTGTAGCGTAATAGCCGTTGCGCGCCTGAACCCGATAATCGGAGTTGTCTACCTTGATGTCGATGCGGCGAAATGTTCCATCGCGCTTCGAATTCGTCGATTCGTAACCGATTGAATACTGGTTCCGCAATTCATCCTGAATCTGCTTAAAGACTTCGCTGAGGGGATGCTTGTTGTTGACCGTGAACACGTGTCCGCCGGTCTCTTCCGACATCTTGCGAAGATAACCTTCGCCGCCGCCCCCGCCGATCATAAATCCGCCGCCGGAATAGAATGCGCGGTCGACATAGTAGATGCTGTAAATAATCGCGTCGGCTTTTTGCGCCGCCTCTACGGCCTTTTGGAGGTTGTAGGTACTGCCCTGATCTTCACCGTCGGTGATGAGGATCATGGCTTTTCTTCCCACCTCGCTTTTCAGCTTTTCGTCGGAGGCTAGATAGACAGCGTCGTACAGAAGCGTGCCCTTCGGCGACCCGATCGTGGGCACCGGACCCTGATTGACTGGGCCGCCGCCAAGCATGGGCGTTATACCGTCCCCGCGCAGATCACGGAGAGCAGACGTCAGAAGGCGCGGCGAATTCGTGTAGTCCTGGAGCAACTCAGTGTCTTTGCCAAACGAGATCAAAAATGCTTCGTCTTTTTGGCGGATCACGTTTGAGAAGAAGGCAGAAGCCGCATCGCGCTCAATGTCGATAAGCCTTGTCTGGCTGGCGCTGATATCGATGAGCAGGCCCAAGGTTAGCGGCAGATCGGTTTCGCGAGAGAAGCGCTGAATCGTTTGCTGCTTGTTATCTTCGAAAACCGTGAAGTCATTCTTCTCCAGATTGGGAATCAGCGCGCCGCCCTTTTTTGCATGTACTGTGAAGAGGATATTGACCAGCTCGACATCCACTTTGATAGTGGGAGTCTGTGGTGCCGCTGTTTGAGCTTGCGGGGGACCAGATTGGGCGTCTTGCGCGGCGTATACCGCCGGCCCAAACAGATAAGGGAGCGCTAGTGTTGCGAATGCAGCCCAACGAACGAAACTAGCCATATTCCTAACGTGTCCTAACTGCGCACGACGGTGTCGAACATCCTGTGCGCTCCTGGCTACGATTATCATCTAAATTCAATAAGGGGCCGCAATTCCACCCCACCCTTTTTGTCTTCATGCGCGCAGCTACCATTCACCTTCGAAAAGCCGATCCAGTCATGGCAGCGATCATCAAGCGGGTAGGGCCGTGCCAGATTGTGGCGCGAGAGCCAACCTTCGAGACGTTGGCTCGTTCGATCACGTTCCAGCAGCTTAATGGCAAAGCGGCCGGCACCATTTTCGGCCGCCTTCGCAAAGCCGTGGGACGCCGGTTTACGGCAACAGCTTTCTTGAAACTCGCGCTGGAAGAGCTACGAGCATGCGGGTTGTCCCGCCAGAAAATTGCTTCCCTAACGGATTTGGCCGAGCGGGTAAAGCGGCGCGAGATCCAATTTCACAGGCTGCACACTTTAGAGGATGAACAGATCATTTCCATGCTTTCGCAGGTACGTGGTGTCGGCATTTGGACCGTGCAGATGTTTTTAATTTTCGCGCTGCAACGGCCGAACGTGATGCCGCTGGCCGACCTTGGCATTCGCAATGCAGTCCGCAAAGCCTACAACTTGCAGGAGCTGCCTAAACCCGCCGAACTTGCCGCGCTCTCAGAGAAATGGATTCCTTACTGTTCCATCGCGAGCTGGTATTTGTGGCGAAGCTTGGACGGTCCTGCGGGGATCTAAGTTAGACGCCCGGCAACGCCCGCCCGGAGGCTTGGCAAATTCCGTTCTGCCGACCAAGCACCGTGGGGGCTGCCAGGCGAACCCGTATAGACGCCCGGCAACGCCCGCCCGGAGGCTTGCAAATTCCGTTCTGCCGACCAAGCACCGTGGGGGCGGCTAGGCGAACCGGTCAAATTTTTGCGGGTAGCGGCGGAAGCGGCCTTGCGGGTTTAAATACAAGAACTCCGAGCGGCGGAATCGTTAACGACATTGATGCCGGCCGGCCATGAGACACGCTTGGTTCCGCGTTTACGCGACCACCGTTGCCCGTATTGCTACCGCCGAAGATCTCGGCATCCGAATTGAAGATCTCTAGATACTCGCCTGGTTCGGGCACGCCAATTCGATAGCCTTTGTGCGGCGCGGGCGTGAAGTTGCATATGACGACAACGAACTCTTCGCGGCGATGGCCGTAACGTATGAACGAAATAATCGAGTTTTCACTATCGTGAAAATCGATCCATTCGAAACCCCAGCCTTGAAAATCGATTTCGTAGAGCGCGGGCTGCGACTTATACATTTCGTTCAAGGCGGCGCAGAAAGTCTGGAACTTGCGATGAATGTCGAACTGAAGCAGCCACCATTGCACGTCTGCTTCTGAATTCCATTCCGAAGTTTGCCCGATTTCGGAACCCATGAAGAGCAACTTTTTGCCAGGGTGCGTGTACATATAGCTCATGAAGGCGCGAGCGTTGGCAAAGCGCTGCCACTCGTCGCCCGGCATTTTGTCCAATAGCGCCCGTTTGCCGTAGACAACCTCGTCGTGCGAAATGGGCAACACAAAATTTTCCGTGAACGCGTAGATCATGCTGAACGTGATGTCGTTCTGGTGATACTTGCGATAGATGGGATCGCGTTCGAAGTAATGCAGCATGTCGTGCATCCAGCCCATGTTCCACTTCATGGTGAATCCGAGGCCATTTAGATACACCGGGCGCGAAACGCCGGTGAATGCGGTGGATTCTTCGGCGACCGTGATGGCTCCGGGAACCTGATGGATCACTTCGTTCGCTTTTCGCAAGAACGAAATGGCTTCCAGATTCTCATTGCCGCCGTACATATTGGGGACCCACTCGCCCGGTTTGCGTGAATAATCCAGGTACAGCATGGAAGCAACGGCGTCCACGCGCAAACCATCGATGTGATACTTCTTCAGCCAGAACAAGGCGTTTGAAATAAGAAAGGAGCGGACCTCATTGCGTCCGAAGTTAAAAATGAGAGTGCCCCAATCGCGATGTTCACCGAGGCGCGGATCTTCATGTTCGTAGAGGGCCGTTCCGTCGAAATAACCAAGGCCGTGAGCATCTTTCGGAAAATGCGCCGGAACCCAATCCATGATGACGCCGATGCCCGCTTGATGGCAGCGATCGATGAAATACATAAAATCCGTCGGCTCGCCAAAGCGCGATGTCGGCGCGAAGTAGCCAGTTACCTGATAGCCCCATGACGGCGAGTAAGGATGTTCGGCAATGGGCATCAGCTCGATATGGGTGTAGCCCATGCGTTTTACGTACTCGACTAGTTTGTCAGCGAGGTCGCGATAGGAGAGCTGCCGGTGCTCTTCCTTGCGCATCCAGGAACCGAGATGAACCTCATAGAACGCGACCGGACTGTCGAGAATCTTTGTATTTCCACGACGCTCCATCCAACGGTGGTCGCGCCATTCATAGCAATCGAGATCTGCTACCAGGGAAGCGGATTTTGGAGGAGTCTCCATCCAGAAGCCGTAGGGGTCAGCCTTCATTTGGCTATAGCCACGGAAGCGCGATTTCACCGCGTACTTATAGGGAGTACCGACTCCGACGCCGGGAATAAAGATCTCCCAGACCCCTCCGCTGCGTAAGCGCATAGCGTGCCGGCGTGTGTCCCAATCGTTAAAGTTGCCAACAACGCTGACGACAATCGCGTTCGGAGCCCAAACGGCAAAACGCGTTCCGCTGACGCCTTCCACTGTTACTAAGTGAGCGCCGAACGAATTGTAGCCTTCATAGTTGGTGCCTTCCGACGTCAGGTGCAGATCGAAGTCGCTCAGCACTGGCGGAAAACGGTAGGAATCTTCCGCTTCGGCGACGTGCTCTTGATAATCGGTGATACGGAACCGATAAGCGGAAGGCTGCGCGGTGAGATGCGCCACATAGAAGCCCGCTGGATGGATACGTTCCATCGGTTTGGCAGAGCCGGCCATGAGAACTTCAGCCCGCTGTGCTTGTGGGAGGAAAGCACGAATTTCCCATTCGCCTTTGCTGCCTTCGACCGCGTGTGGGCCAAGTACGGCAAACGCGTCGCCGTGATAGCCGCCTGAAATCGCTTCCAATTCCTGGTCTGTCATCGCACGTTTATTATGTCGAAGAGGGACTATATGCTGATTCGCCGGGAGTAATGCCATCAACAGCAAACTGGATAACCATCTTCAGCAATTTATCCTCGATCTTCCCAAGGCCGAGCTCCATCTCCACCTTGAAGGTTCGGTTGAACCGGAAACCATTCATGAACTGAATCCCTCGCTATCGTTGGATGCCATTCGGACGAATCTTCATTACAGTGACTTTGCTGGTTTCTTGAAAGCGTACGTATGGGTAACCAGGAACTTGAACACGCCGGATGCTTACGCGTTGGCCGCCCGCCGATTGTTACAAAAATTGAAAGCGCAGAATATTCAGTACGCAGAAATTACGGTTTCCGCCGGAGTCATACTGTGGAAACAACAAAATCTGGAGCAAATTTTCGAAGCGATCCGGACGGTGGCGGCGCAGCAGGAGAGTGTGCGCGTTGCCTGGATTTTCGATGCGATCCGCCAGTTCGGAGCACGAGACGCCACCCGTGTTTTCGAGATCGCAAAAGAACTGCGCAGCGATGGCGTGGTCGCGATCGGAATTGGAGGCGACGAAGCTCGCGGACCCGCTGCATGGTTCGAAAACCTATATAGGTCAGCAAAGGACGCGGGGCTTGGCCTGACGTGTCATGCGGGTGAAATGACCGGCCCTGAAAGCGTATGGCAGGCGATTCAAATTGGCTCACAAAGGATCGGTCATGGAATTCGTGCGATTGACGACCCCAAGTTGCTGGCTTTCTTGTGCGAACGCGACATTCCTCTCGAAATCTGTCCTTCCAGCAACGTGTGTACGGGTGCAGCGCCCAGCCTCCGCCAACATCCGTTGCGTAGGCTTTGGGACGCCGGCGTGCCGATCGTGCTGGGAACCGACGATCCAGCGCTTTTCTTCACAGATTTATTGCACGAGTATATGCTCGCCGCCCAGATATTTGGCTTTACGCGTGACGAATTGCAACAACTCGCAGCGAACAGCTTGCACTATCGATTTGCGCGGTGATTGTCCTAGGTATAACCAAGTTGCTCACAAAGTTCGTAGACCCACTCGTGCTGCAACGCGATCATTGGGCCCACTATAACGGCGCGAGCGAAGTGAGGCGCTCGTCGGTGTGTGTGGCTTCTCCGCAGGTGGATATCCGACAGCCTTAACGGGAAACATTTCGAAGACGGTAAGCAGGGAAGCAGCGACCCGAAGCGTTCGCGGCCGGATTTATTGAATTTTGGCTTATCCAGTATTAAATTCGAGAAGCCGGGCAGTATTCGCTATATTCCCTAGCCGTTCTAAAACTCTTACTCCTGTTACTTGCAGCACTGGCATTCAAGCCTTGGCGGTGGTAGCTTGTCTGCCATCGGAGGACGCTGTGCGATTCGTGTGGATCGGCATTGCGGTTTTGCTTGCTTTTGTTGGAATTTGCTGGATACAGATGTCAGGCTACTTCAGCGGATTGTGAAGCAGGTGTGAAGGACTGAAATCAGAAGATATTCAAAGGCTTCGCACCTGCAAAAAGGGAATAGCCGACGCGAACGCCGCGACTTGGCGGTACTTTCGTGTTGGTACGAATGGCCCTAACGGACGCTGCGCTTGGTGGACATTTCGTCTTGTCCCCAGCGGTCTAATAGGAGTAGAGTAGGCCAGATGGCGCTCTCCAATACCGTTGGGACGTGCCATAGCAAGAAAGGATTTACATCTATATGGCGAACATCCAACCGAATCGGTATAGTTTGCAAAGCAGCGATGGAAAAACGAAGGTGGATTATGAAACCTCCAGCTTCATTGGTCAACCGACGCTGAATCTCACCCAGGGCGGAGGCCCGATCCGGCACTTCTCGGGCTCGCAAATCCGCGCTATTTCGACGGAGATCGGGACGCTAGTCAGCGTGACAACTCAAATCAGCATCGACACGGGCTCTACTTCATTTAGCGTTTTGATTCCGGCAATCTCATTGACTGGTATCGGAGACCAGGAGAAGTTTCAAACGGAAGCGATTGTTACTACTCATTCGGGTCCGAACTCGGTCCCCCCGACGGGCGTACATGAGAAGTACCAGTTCATCAATTTGGCCGGCACCGCGAGTTTTGTGTTCAGCTTGGTGGCGCCTCTGACCGAATCACTTTCCAAGACAGCCGGCTAGGCTAAAAGCTGTCCCGCCCCACAGCGTTGAACGAACACCGAATCACCGTTGCTCGTCAGCGACGACGAGTTCTCCGGCCAACTCCAACAACATCTGACGCAGATCTTCTAGCAATTCGGCGTGACTCTTAGTGGCTGAAAGGGGATATTTCAACACGCCAGCCGGCGTAAACTGTGCGCCCGCCGTGTTTCGGACGAGAGCCATCAATTTGAAAGGGTCGATTTTGGACTGCTGGTGAAATTTTATATTCGCGATGCCCTGACGGCGGTCAATGGACTCGACGCCCGTTTGCGCGGCAAGACTCTTCAGCAACGAAAACTTAACGAGATTGGCAACCTCTTCCGGGATTGGACCGTATCGATCCGCAAGCTCGTCCTGCAAGCGCTTGGCTTGCTCCTCATCCTTCACGTCGGCAATGCGCTTGTATGAGCGAAGGCGCTGGGTCTCATCACCGATATAGTCCGACGGGATGCGGATGTCGATTCCGAGATTCAGAGTCGCATGGATCTCAAGCGGGACTTCTTCGCCCTTCAATTCCTTGACAGTTTCTTCGAGCAGCCGAACATAGGTGTCATAACCGACCGCCTCAATGTGACCATGCTGCTCGCCTCCGAGCAGATTACCGGCGCCGCGAAGCTCCAGATCGAGCGCGGCAATCTTGAAGCCCGCGCCGAGGTCGCTGAATTCTTTCAGAGCAGCCAAGCGCTTCCGCGCCACTTCGCTCAATTGCGTGTCTGCGGGAATTAAAAGATAAGCGTATGCACGCCGATTCGAGCGACCGACGCGGCCACGCAACTGGTATAGCTCGCTGAGACCATACCGTTCGGCGTTCTCGATGATGATCGTGTTGGCGAGCGGAATATCCAGGCCATTCTCGACGATCGTGGTGCAGACAAACACATCGTATTCGTGCCGCATGAATCCGAGTAGCACTTTCTCTAATTCGGTTTCGCCCATCTGTCCGTGCCCTACGCCGATCCGGCAATCCGGCAAGAGTTCCTGAATGAATGCCGCACGCATGAAGATAGTGTCTACGCGATTGTGAACGAAATACACTTGGCCTTGGCGCGCGAGTTCCTGCTCGATTGCCGATTTGATCAGATCGCGATTGAAATGGGCGACTACTGTGTTGATCGATAACCGATCTTTGGGAGCTGTTTCGATTACCGACATGTCGCGCAGACCGAGTAGCGACATGTGGAGGGTGCGGGGAATGGGCGTGGCACTCATTGTCAGAACGTCGACGTTCTGCTTCATCTGCTTCAGCCGTTCCTTGTGACGTACGCCGAAGCGCTGCTCTTCATCCACGATCAAGAGCCCAAGATCCTGGAACTGAACGTCTTTCGAAAGTAGCCGATGCGTGCCGATCAAGATGTCGACCTTGCCCGCGGCAAGATCTTCCAGGACGGCTTTGATCTCTTTCGCGGTGCGGAAGCGGCTCACTAGTTCGACGCGGACTGGAAAAGAAGCAAATCGACGCCGGAATGTTTCGTAGTGCTGAAAAGAGAGCACCGTGGTTGGCGCGAGAATAGCAACCTGCTTTCCGTCGCCCAGGGCTTTGAAGGCGGACCGCATGGCCACTTCAGTCTTGCCGAACCCTACATCTCCGCAGAGCAGGCGATCCATGGGCTGTGGGCTTTCCATGTCCGCTTTGATGTGTTTGACGGCTTGAACCTGGTCCTTGGTAGGAGCGTACTCGAATGCATCTTCAAACTCGCGCTGCCAGTTGCCGTCGGCTGAAAATGAGAAGCCTTTGCTCATCCGGCGCTGGGCGTACAGCTTCAAGAGCTCATCGGCCATGTCGCGCATTTTGGCTTTGACGCGCGATTTGGTTTTTTCCCAGGTGACTCCGCCGAGCCGGTCAAGATGGGGCTTGGCTTCTCCCGCTCCTCGATATTTCTGTACGAGATCCAGCCGGGTCAGCGGAACGTACAATTTCGAATCGCCCGCGTATTCGAGCAACATGAAATCGCCTTTTTGGTCGCCCTGGACGATTTCACGAATGCCCAAAAATTGGCCGACGCCGTGAGTTGTATGTACAACGAAGTCACCAGGCTTGAGGTCGGCAACATCGGCGGCAAAAGCGGCCAAGCTGGACTTAGTGGGTTGGCGAGCAATCAGGTCGGAAGTCTCAAAGAGATCTTCGGAACCGAGAATCGCGAGGTGTGAATCGACGAGAACAGCGCCGCGACGAACACAGCCTTTTATCAAGTAGGCGCTGGCGACAGAGCCAGCATGATAGGCACGTTCCACTATGGACGGGCGAGCGCCGGAGCCGAAATCAAGACCTAGCTGAAAAGGGACAGCATATTCTTGCAGCACATCAGCAAGACGCTCCACTTCGCCAGTAGATGCAGCGAACAATGCGACGCGATTTCCAGCTTCGATCAGATTGCGGGCTTCGGCGACTGCTACAGGCATATTGCCTTGGAACGTGAGTGAAGGCCGGGTGGGGATGTGCCAGGTATGGGATGGCGTTTCAAGCGGCCCCGAAATGACTTCCAGTTCTTGAAACGCGATAGTTACTCGTTTGCCGATTGCTGCCTGAAGTTCTTCCCAGCGCAAGAAATTCTTTTCGGGTTCGATCAGCGCCGGACGATCGGGCTTGTCGAGACGCTGCCAAAGACGATCCGCGGCAGACTGGATCGCACCCGGTTCGTCAAGGATCACCGTTGCATCTTGATTCAGCGAAAACAGATTGTGCGTGCGTGGACGCACGAGTGGAACCAAATATTCCCAGCCGGGAAAGATTTCGCCTGGGTTTGAAAGTTCCAGATCGACGCTTTCAGCGGCCTCGGCAAGTTGGCGAAGAAGCGCTGGCGAGCGGGGATATTCGGCCAACGGAAGTAACGTTGTCAAGTTAACTTTTAAGATGGAACGTTGCGATTCGACATCGAATTGCCTGACCGATTCGATAAGGTCTCCAAAAAGCTCGATTCGTACGGGACGAGACGATTCCGCGGGGAAGACGTCAAGAATGCCGCCGCGAACCGAGTATTCGCCAACCATTTCGACAGGTTCGCGCCGCTCATAACCGATGCTTTCGAGATGTTGAATCAGATCTTCGAGCGGAATTTCCTCACCGACACGCAGTGTGAGCGCGAGTTGCCGGTAAAATGCGCCCGCTTCGGTGCGCAGCAACGCCGAGGCAACCGGAACAACGGTGATGGGCACGCGTTGCGCGGAAAGTCGCCAAAGTCCGACGGCTCGCGCCTCCGCAATTTCGTTGTGCGGCGACAAACGTTGATGGGGCAATACATCGAGCACCGGAATGAGCTGCGGCTTAGGAAGATTCTGCCCTTCAAGCAAAAGATCGAAAAAGACTTCAGCTGATTCCAGCAGCGTCTCCGCTTGCTTATTCCCGTCGACCAGAACAAAGAGGGGTTTTTCTGTCGCTTGATACAGCAGAACAAGGTAGAGCGCCTTGGCCGTATTAACTAGGCCCGATAGAGAAAACGGACCGGTTTCGCTACGGGTGAGAGCCTGAAGCAGCGATTGAAATGCAGGCTGCCGGGACGCCGATTGAAGAAGCTCGCGTGTGGCGGGGTGAGTCACTGCTGAACGTTTGCGGGATTCGCGCTTGGAGCGGCAAGTCCGGCCCGATGATTAGTGAGTATTTTTTCGGCGATGTCGGTGGTCGAATAGCCCGGCTCAAGGGAAAGAGCCAATACCTGTCCCCCCGCGGCCTCTACTTCCTCGCGTCCGGCGATGAAATGCGCCCAATCCGCGCCTTTTACCAGTACGTCTGGTAAAACCGCGGCGATCAGTTCGCGCGGGGTATCCTCGTCGAACAAGACGACGGCGTCAACGGCTTCGAGATGCAAGGCTAGTTCCGCGCGGGATTGTTCGCTAAAGAAGGGACGCAAAGGGCCCTTCAAGCGCTGAACACTCAAATCTGTGTTCAAAGCGAGAACGAGAACATCACCTAGCGATCGCGCGCGTTCAAGCAGGCGAATGTGGCCAGGGTGAAGGATATCGTAGCAACCGTTGGTAAAAACGACTTTCTTTCCCTGTGCTTTCCACTCCTGGCGTTTATCAATCAGTTCTTCGCGCGTGAAATACTCGGCCACAGCAGGTTCCAACAGTTAGGTTCGCATGCGCCCTCTCCTGCGCGGCTTCGTCGCGCAGGATTTTTCGGAAAGCGCTAGGCGTGACTAGTCACGGCGTCGGCAACCTGCGGCTTACTTACAATTTTCCAAGGGGCAAAAGGATTATTCACGCCATCGAGCGCCGCGGCCAACTGGGGGAAATGCCGCTTCAGAATCCCGGTCATGGTGGCATTCCGAATCCACTGAATGCCTTCTTCCGTGTAGGTTTCCGGACGGTAATCGTCGGTGAAAAAGCGATCGCTATTCAGACGGCGGGAGGCCATCAGGATAAAGATGCGGAACGCAGTTTCGCTAAAGCCAAAGCCGTCGGGAAGCGGCTCCGCGTAAAGGCCCACCATCAAATCGACCATCTCCAGGTCGCCGTTATACATCTGGCGGATCTCTTCGGCGAGAGCCTGGTCGCCCCCGGTAAGCTCCTCAAAAGTTTTTACGGGCTCTTTACGAAGGAGTCGGCGAAATTGGTTGTAGCGCGGAACACCACGTTCACGATCGCGCAGAATCTCAATTGAGGCAAGATCGATGACCGTGCCATCCGTCTTGGTGAGTTTTTGCAAGCCTATCGGATAGTTGTGCAGCCGGACAGCGCCTGGATTTGAGATACCGAAGGAATAAAACAGGTCGACAGGCGCAAACTTCTCAAAGACCGCACGGCCTTTGTGAAGAGCCACGTCTGCGAGTTGATACGTGGCAAGTTGCGCGCCAGTGACCGCCGAGTGAAAGACGAATGTATCCGGAATAAGGGGGTGCATCCGATAGACGGCGACGAATTCTTCCGTCAGGGAATAGGGCGCTGTGAAATGGTTGGTGTGCGAGCCGATGATGCCACCGAGGAGTTCGTCGTCGTTGGTGAAAGTAAGAACGTCCTGCACGTTTTCAGGAACG
>DASREJ010000019.1:0-3591 GCA_035652115.1 Bryobacteraceae bacterium | reverse complement strand
TGTTTTGACGAGTCAGTTCGGTTCCATCCGGTCTCCGCAGGATGATTACAACTGGCGTGTTGGCGTTGATCGCGCTTACCATCGTGAGCGTGCTCGTGACGCCGGGTGATGCCATAAATAGTGGGGCGACCATGGGCATCGTCATCATCTCCTCGGATGAAGTGTTACTGCTTGAGGATGAAGAATTACTGCCTTGGATCTTTTTTGCCGGCGAAGTAATGTTCTTCGGGATGGTGTTCTTCGGCGCGGACGTCTGTTGTGCGGTGGTTAGGACACCGTTAACCAAAACGAAAAATGTGCATAGACGGTTAATTCGAGACATGATTCTCCCCTTCTGTCTTTGCTAGTTATCTGATTTGGGCGCTATCAACGTTTTCAAAAATTCGATGATTGCGCCCTGTTGATATGAGCTAAGCGCTTTGAATGCCTGTTGGGTTTCCAGCGCTTCGCCAAAGTGGTTGAGAATGGCTTCACGAATGGTCGTGAACTGGCCATGATGAAAATAGTTTGGTTTGCTGCCGACGGCCCATAAACGCCTTGTCAGGAATTGTGTGTTGCCTGCGAAAAAATCGGCTGTTCCGGCCTTTTTGCGTTGAGCACTTCGACGTTGGGGTCGTCCGGGCCACGGCAGATGTCGTGCAGCTTGAAATCCGTGTAGAGCGGCACCATGACGGTTCCGTTCATGGCTTTCAGGCGGGGCTGTGGAAGATCGTCCCTGTTGAGATCCACCGAGAGCGGTGCGGCTTCGCCGAGTTGTAAATTGCCAGTTGGATTGTAGGGGCCGGGCTCGGTGTAGATCCAGCCTTTGTTGTCCAGCGGCAGGGCGGGAATGTGGCACGACGCGCAGCCGATCTGCCGAAACGATTTTTCGCCCTCTTGCGCGGCCTGCTGCGCCGCGGAGTCTCTGGGAACTGATCGCACAGGCACAGGAAGCGTGGCCTGGAAGAGAGTGCAGGCGGTGATGTCGGCGCGAGTGAGTTCGTTGACAACTCCGTCGCCGTCGGGGTCGGTTCCAATGCCGAAGCGCTCGGTCGATTGCATTCCGTGATGCTGATTGAAGGCATCGTTAGTGAAGACCCGCAGCGACACCGTGCTGGCGGATTGATGGAACGGAAGAATCAGCAGGCTGGGCGGATTCTGTGCATCTGAGGATGCCAGCGACTGCGGCGCGAGTCCCTGCACGCCCGAGGTATTCCAGGAACCATCGATATTGCGCGCCAGCACGCCGAACGAGATTCCTTTTGAGGTCAATTGCACGCTCTGGCCGGGGCGCAGATTGTTGCGAATGTTTTGCAGATCGGCAGTGATTTGCCTAGCGAGCATTTCGTAATAACCGGAGCCGAACATGTCGATGGTGGAACGGCTGTTTGCGATGGATTGCAGCGTGACAGCGGTTCCACGCTCATCGATGCCGCCGCGCGTAGGGACGACATCGTTTGGGTTAAAGGTGGCGAAATCGAATCGCTGGCCAAGAACGAAGACGTTGGTCGACAAGTCGCCCGCGCCGCCGGATATCGGCTGGTTGTGGCAGCCGGCGCAGGAGTTTGATTCGGGACCGGAGATGCGGTTGTTGTTGCGGGGAAATGTAAGCGGACTGCCTGGATCGGAAAGTGCGGCACCCGTTCCTTTTGTGAGCGGGCGTCCCGCACCTTCCTCCGACGTGAAGCGCGCTTCGAACAGCTTTTTGCCATAGCGAATCAGTTCCAGAATGGAGAGATCGAATTCCTGGCCGTCCTGCAGTCGGTGGGGAACTGCGACTTCGCGACCGATTTCGCTTTGATCCTGCGCGGAACCACGAAACACGAGGAGCAAAGAGAACGCGGCCACGCGTAACCTAATTACACTTTTGGTGAGCATCACGCACACACTCCACGCGCAGAAAATCACATGCCACTTACAGCGGCCAATTGCTCGCCATTCAGCGATGAACCGCTTGCAATTAGGAGTTAGTGTAAGTTTGCTAGAGCTAACTTACAAGAGAAATTGATATCAGAAATTCGGCTTTTATCAGAAATTCGACTTAAAAATACTTCAAGGGCTTGTTTTGAAGTATTAGTGGCCGCGGATATACCACCATTATTAAGAGGGGTATACTTCGCTCTGAATTCTTTCGGCGTTATGCCCACGTTTGCATGGAAATCATCGCAGAAATGACTTTGATAGCGGTAGCCAACCAGTTCTGCAACGGTCTTTATCTCGTGATCGGAGGTTGTGAGCAGCTCGATTGCCGAGGCGATGCGAACCGTGAGCAGGTATTGGCGAAAGCTTACGCCTGTGCGGCGCGTGAAGATTCGGCCGAGGTGCTCGGCAGAGACGTTCAGGCTTTGGCTAACGGACTTCAAAGAAAGGGCAGGATCTGCATGACGTTTGCCGAACTATGTCCAGCAACGCTTCCGTAGATATAGGCGCATTCATCGATAGCAACTCCCCCGAATTGCACGTGTAAGCTACGGAACTCGACTCGGCCAGCGCCTAAAACTCGTAGCTCGGTTCAGCAAAATGACAGCAATCTTGCTTAGGACCGATAGGGCCGGTCCAAAGTTGGCAAAGGCAAATGTTTAGATATGTAACGCAGAAATATTGATCCAACAACAGGAACGATAATTTATGAAATATAAGTTCGTCAAGAGAAAAATAGAACGAGCTTTGTCGATGCGACAGCAGCTCGCGTCTTTTTAGTTCGTGCCGTTATAATTCAGAACTTGCCAGAGGTTGCTATAGTCGTCAGTCCAGGGCCGGAGGTTGTCAGGAACCTTCACCTTTGTAAGCAGGCCATGAAATAAGGGATTGCCGAATAAGTTGGGGCGGCTGCTCACTAACACGTAAGTGGAGCCATAGATCTCTTTGAAGTCATCATCGCCGTTATCTACTTGCCAGATTTGTTTGCCGTCACCTCGGTTGCCGAGCGCCACGATAGGAGCCAAATCGAGATAGCGGTTCGAGACGTGGACCGCCAGCACTCCGTCCGGCTTCAAATGCCGCCAGTAGATTTGAAACGCCTCTCGCGTCAGGAGGTGAACGGGAATGGCATCGCCTGAAAATGCGTCAACGACGAGGATGTCGAACTTTTGAGGGGCTTCATTTTGCATTGCGAGCCGCGCGTCGCCGAGCACGATGTCGATGTGCGCAGGACAATCCGATAGATACGTAAATTGCTCTTTGGCGATTTTGACGACGAGGGGATTGATGTCGTAGAAGCGAAGCGTGTCGCCACCCCGGCCGTACGCGGCTAACGTGCCAGCGCCCAAGCCCACAATTCCCATTTTCAGCGGGCCAGTCGAATACAGAGAGTACCAAGTCAATCCAATACCGGAGTTACGAGCGTAATAGGTAGTCGGCCGATGGCGGAATTCCGGAATCAGAAACTGAACGCCATGCGTGATGGTGCCATGACTGAGCACGCGAATGCGGTTGCCGGTGTCGATTGTGTCTTCGACGCGCAGGGCCCCATAGAAGTTTCTGCCGAGAAATGTCGTTGCCTGCAACTCCTTCCAAGTCTGATGCGTTACGTAACCACTCAGAATTACAGTGCACGCCAATGAACCCGTCCACAACGGTTGAATCAGGCCCGGATTTTTCCATTGAACACGC
>DASREJ010000018.1:0-10922 GCA_035652115.1 Bryobacteraceae bacterium | reverse complement strand
CTGAGGCGCAGCAATATCTGAAAGACGAGCGCGTACAACTCGACGAAATTAAACAGATTCCGCTGGACAGGATAGACGTGACCGGAACCCCGACTATGCTACTCGTGAACAGCCGCGGGATCGTCGTGCAGACTTGGCTTGGAAAGCTTGAGCCAGACAAACAGGAGCAAGCTCTGAAAGTTATGTTGTCGAACCGTTCGAGAGGCTCCAACGCCAAGACGGATGCTGCCTCGGCGGCCCGCTCTTAAGCTACCGGTTATGTCTCCCGTACAACCAGGCACAGAAGTTAGGTGAACATGATTTCTAAGGTTGTTAAGCATCTACGCTCGAAGGGTCAGCTATATGTAATTTGCGTGTTGATCGGGACCAGCTGTGTGGCTCTGGCGCGACAAACTACGGGCGAGAAGTTGGTCCAAGCGAACGATCCAGCCCAGATTACAGACGCTGTGATGATAAGCGATATTTCAGTTAACGGCAAGAGCATTGAGTGCGGACTTTTCGTTAAGCCGCCAGCGGTTGTGCAGCCGCTTACGCCATTTCAAGCTGGCAGCGATTGGCTTCAGCAGATGACTATTTCCCTCTGCAACCGGACTGACAGAACCATCGTTTTTGGCGGAATCATCTTCCATTTTCCCGACACTGGAGATTGCCGGTCCACGCCTTGCGTGGGAGCGAACATTACGTTCGGGCAAAGGCCTGCAATAGATGCCTACGGCGGCAGAACTGGCCGACCTCTCAGCCCCGAGCATCCTGGAGCGCCCCGATCCAATGGAAGCCCGAGTCAATACTAGTGCTGCACGTGAGCGATTACATGCCGGAAATCGAGGCGAAATTGGCCAGTTATATGCCGGCGACCACCGTAACTAAGGTGAAGGTCCATCTTGGTTCTTTTTACTTTTTGGATGGAATGCAGTGGTCGCTCGGAAGGTTTTCTGTTCCGGACACAGAGCATCCCGGCAGGTTTACGAGGTTGCCCCCCGATTACTTTCCAGGCGCAAGGGCGCACAACTGGCCCCCAGGATACAACCGATAGAGTGATTCCGATATGACGCCGCTAACGAATCTATCCAGAGTCGTTCTCCTTGCCGCGTGCTCAATCTGGTTTATGCTACGAACGCCCGCTGTTCACGCACAGATCCCGAATTGCTACACCTACAACACGTGGAGTGACGTTCCCTGCTACACGTGCTGCAGCGGCGGCATGAATGAGATGAATATAACGGACGGCACCACTACGGGGGCCGGTATTCAGAATTCCAAACGATGTACGAGAACTGCGGCTCGGGATCGGCGTGCCCTGGGCCTAACGGAGATTCATATTGCGGCACGCAGAGCTGGTATCAGGCTGTTAACGACGCAAACTGTTGCTCACCTTCCGGCTTTGTCTGTAGCGGCGGTACTTGCTGCTCTGGCCTCACGTGCCTTACGCCCAGCGTGCGGAAACTGCATCTCTACTGGACAGTCGTGTCAGGGTAACCCCGGTAACTGCTGCACAGGATTGTGCGATCCGAATTTTGGCAACTGTGCCAGTTGTCTTAGTAATCAGGTGGGATGTTCTTCGAGTTCACAGTGCTGCAGCGGCTTCTGCTACGGCTCGTCTTGCTGCGCCCAAAACGGGGGCTCGTGCAACACGGTTAACGACTGTTGCGACAGCAACTTCTGCGGCGGCGGCGTGTGCACTAATTGCCTGTGGAATGATCAGCCGTGTAGCGATGATTTCGACTGCTGCACAGGTTACTGCGACCCTGGTGAAGGCGTGTGCGAAGACGAGGCTGCACGACTCGCCTCCCATAACCACAAATGAACCCCAGCATCAAGAGCACCCACGACAGAGTAGTTACAGAGCCAATAGAGAAGGCTCATAAGCGCGTTGGCCGCCGAACCTTCCATAAACGAGTAGTCACTTAAACCAATACGGCGTCTGCTTTGCCCACGTGCTGTTGGGGTAGCGCGAGTGAAGTAAGCGGAAGGCTCGCTCGACGTAGGTTGAATCGCCGCCGCAGCCATAGCGTGATGTTTTTACCGCCAAGGCCAAGGCTTCGGGATTGCGAGAATCGTCCGGATGTGCAGCCGCCCATTCGACAGTCGCGCGCGAGAGAAATTCGCGGGCGGCACCGGCTGCATTCAGTTTGTCCAATTCCTGTTCTACTTCGCTTTTCTGAGCAGGGGTGATGAACGGCGGCTGGCTTTGCGGCGGAGGCTGATGCGGCGACGCATCGCACCACCAATTGTCTCGAAAATCATCTATCTTTCCATCCTTGGTGAAGCGCGGCAGGTCGGCTCGAACATTGATGTTGAGTTCGGGATGATGGAGCATCCAGAAAATCTCGGCGAATCGTTTTTCTTCGCTGGCGAGACTTGCGAACGATTTCATTTGCACTGTATAAGACGGCTTCAACTGAGCGAGCGCATTCGCAAATGCGTTTGGATCTGAGTCAATTAGAATGGAACGCACCCAGCCCGCTTGCGCAATATTGACTCGCAAATTTGGCGGAAGTGAGATGGTATCGGCCGCACGCCGCCATGAACCAAGAGGCAAGTATTGGTTGAACACAGAGGCTGCGTCATCGTCAAACAGATATTCGGGTGCGCTACGAACTGGGTTCGTATCAAATACGTCGCTAATGGCAATAACTTTGCGCGGCGCGTACTTGAGAAACCCTTCAAAATTCTCTGCAACTCTCATCCGCTCCGCGTGGAATTGGTTGATTGCCGATAAATCAAAGCGCCCGGCGGCCGGCGAAGTGAGCGTTTCATCAAGAAGCTTGGCCGCTTCGGAGTTTTTATTTGCAGACGTGAGCGCCACGGCCAGTCGGGAACGAGCGGTTGCATAAGCGGGTGACGAAGCCGGTACCTCTCGAAGTGCTTCCAGGATCTCCTCCGACGGTTCAGCGGCAAGCAGCCACGCAAGCGATTTCGTCTTCTGCCAGCGATCAGCGGCATCTCGATGTTGGCCGGCCCACACGTGCTGAAATTCTGTAATCCACGCCGTGAGATCGTTCTCGAAAAAAGCACTCGATGCGTTATTTTCTGTCATTCGATCGTAAATGAACGTGTAGTCGTTCAAGTCATGAGCGAGATCGGGATTATCCGGCTCCAGGAGTCGATTTGCCAGCACGGATAGCTGCGACCCTGGATTGAGTCTCGCCATCGCGTAATCAAGAAGAGATTGCGTCTGCTTGTGAATAGACGATTCGTCAGGACTGGCAAGAATCTGTTTGAGCTGTGTTGCCGCCTCATTGTAATTGGCTGCGCGAAGATAAGAGCGAGCGATGAGATAAGGCGCCCACGCTCGCCAAGGTGAATTTTTGTCGGCAGCGATTTTGGTCCACTCGTCTCGAGCTTTGCCGTAATCCTCGGAGTAGAAATAGGCTGCCGCGATCTGGTATTCGCGATCGGCGGCAACCCGTTCACTGCTGCCGGCCGGCGCGGGATCAGGAATATTTCCTTTACCCTCGCAGTTGCTGAATACAATGTTCTGCGCCTGAACCCAGCCGCGCAATTCCGCGCTGTCTGCTCCAGCTTGGCGACTGCGTTCAGTCAACGTTTTGATCGCGGTATCGAACGCGTCAGCGCCACATACCGGAATTTCTATGAAGTAGTCGGCGCGCCGGTAAGTGTTGAGCGTGGTAGCCGTATGTGAATCAACTTGCCGCGCCGCCTTCAACCACGCTGCCACATGTTCCTCGATGTTTGGCGTGCGTAACCGATACAGGTCGACAACTGAGTCAATCTGCGATTTGCTCAACGGCTCACCGCTCAAGATGC
This sequence comes from Bryobacteraceae bacterium, assembly GCA_035652115.1. Classification (GTDB taxonomy): domain Bacteria; phylum Acidobacteriota; class Terriglobia; order Bryobacterales; family Bryobacteraceae; genus Bog-105. The sequence continues at coordinate 7,154 of DASREJ010000018.1, read as the reverse complement.
GATAGGCCACAGCAAGATAGCGGCGCTCGTATGTCGGTTGCAGAATTCCCAGGTTTCCGCCGAAGAACGCGCGCTCGTCATCGGGCGCTGTCTTTCTCGTGAACACCGCCGAAGGAAAGAATGGCCCGCAGCTTGAGAGATCGGCGGGGTTCGCCAGCAACAGCACCAGCAAAACGGTGAGCGCGATTCGCTTCATAATTATGACCATCTTCTACTCGCTTGCAAGACCGCGCGGTACGTTATCTCCGTCCAGGGTCGATCGGCAAAAACATAGACGCGCTTACCGCGCGGAACCGGCACGTAGAACTCATCGGTAGAGATGCCGATGCCGGACTCGCAGAGCGGTTCGCGCAGACGCTCGCGCGTGGAATGCGGATCGGCTCCCATGCGGAAGAACATGGGCACGGCATCTACCACGGGCATGGAGTGAATCCAATCGTCGCCTTGGCACCAAGACACAAGCGCAGTCATCTCGAGCGCTACTTTGCGCGGCAGTTTGCCGCGAATGGCTTGCATCAGGTCACGATAATAAACACGTTCTGATGCTCGTGCATCGTAATCCATCTGAACAGCCCGAATCTGGCGATGCGCTACAACGCGCAGGATCTCATTGACCACGTCTCCGACTGGAGGGCGCAGCGGAGAACGGGATTCAATGCGAATCACGGAAATAAGCGAAGTACCGGCGGGAACGCGCAGCGGCTGAAAACGGGGACGGCGGTGCAGGCCGTCGGATTCGAAGCTGATGGTGTCGGCCAAGTAAGCTACTCCGGTACTAGACGGTACTAAATAGGACAGATTCTCCGGACGCTCCCACGCCCAAAGCACCAGCTTTGGAAAGCCAGGAAGCGGATCGTGAATTTTCGTACATGCCGTCAAAGACGTTAGTACGACGAGAGTTAGAAGCGCGAAAAAGCGCAACATTTTTGTTCAGTGTATATCGAGATACACTCGCCTAAGTTGATCCTATTCCCGATCAATTTGCACGCTGATAAACTCTGCCGATGCGCCATTGAAAATCGCAATTGGACAGCCAAGAGTCCGCACTTCCAAGCTAAAAGTAAGTGGGCAAGAAAATCCTTTTCCTTGCAGCCGCTGTCTTTTGCTGCCTGCCATTCTGTTCTGCACCGGTTGCGCTCGGCCTCGGCCTGGTGTTGGGATTGTTTGGCGCCAACCCGTGGCCGGCGCGGACACATCAGATTTCGCGCGAATTATTGAAGCTCAGCGTAATCGGACTCGGATTCGGCATGAATCTCCGCAGCGTGCTGCAAACAGGAGAAATCAGCTTCGTCTACACAGCGCTGGGAATCGTCGGCGCACTAGCGCTCGGTTTTTTTCTCGGCAACCGTCTGAGCGTTCCGCGCAACGCCACATTCTTGATTGCGGCTGGAACTTCGATTTGCGGTGGAAGCGCGATTGCCGCTGTTCGATCTGTACTGGACGCGAACGAGGAAGAAACTGCGGTATCGCTTACCACCGTATTCGTTCTGAATTCGGTCGCACTTCTACTCTTTCCCTTCGTGGGCCACGCGGCCGGTTTGTCCCAACGGCAATTTGGCCTTTGGGCAGCGCTGGCGATTCATGACACCAGTTCTGTTGTCGGCGCCGGTTTGAAGTATGGACCCATTGCGCTGGCGGTGGGAACGACGGTTAAATTGGTTCGCGCGCTTTGGATTGTGCCGGTGACGTTGGCGGCGGCTACTCTGCTGCGCCGGGACACGGGCCAGGTGAAGGCGAAATGGCCGTGGTTCATCCTGTTCTTTTTGCTGGCGGCTTGGGTGCGTTCGCTGTTTCCAGTTGCAGATCCGGTTTGGGATGGAGTTGCGTCTGTCGCCCGCATCGGATTTTGCTTGACATTGTTTCTGATCGGCGCGGGGCTTTCTCGATCCGGCTTGAAAAATTTAGGATGGCGGCCGCTGGCATTGGGCGTTTCGCTCTGGATGGTCGTCGCCACCGCGAGCTTATTGCTGATACGCTCCGGCTGGATTCATATCTAGTAAGCGAACGCTCCTGCTACGCAACACCCAAAGCGCACAAATAAATCGCCGGCGACCGATGCATTCGTGCAGCTTGTGTCCGGCTTAGCTGCGAGCGTAACCGCTACGCAACAAACCCGCTACCCTGAAAGCAGATGCCAGAGGGCAACGGAAGCTACGACTGGAACGAGCGAATGCGCCGTCTCGAAGACGCGATTGAGCGCAACTGGCAGGACCATGAGCGTATCGACCGCAATATCGAAGGGCTACGCGCGAGCATGCTGCAGCAGAAGGAGAACGTCGACAAGCTACTCGCGGCCCTTCGCGATCTCATTGACCGCATCCCCCCCGAGAACCTGAAATAAACCGAGAGACAGCATACCTTTTTACCGGGACTTATTGATTGATTCAACAACTACGATTGAGGTACAGCTCGCAGAAGAGGCGCTTGAAAAGTCGCCGGGTCTACATGTGTTGATCAGGACAGGATATGCGTGACCCGAGCGTTAGCACGGCATCGGCCGATATCCTTCCCCCGTTCACAACTTCCGCAATTTTTTCTCTCACCCCTATCTCACTGACTCCTAACAATCACCGACTAACTCCATAGCCGCGCAGCCATCCATCGCATTCGTCGTCGTTCTATCGTTCAATCGACGACTAACCCTCCAATTCAGAAAGGTAAATCTTATGTTCCTCTCGAAACGTAAACGGGAAGCCAATCGTGCGAACGCGCAAAAGAGCACTGGCCCTCTCACCGAAATCGGCCGCGAACGAGTCTCGCGCAATGCCAGAAAGCACGGCCTCACCGGAGCCTTCGAAGTTCTCGAAGGCGAAGATCAGGAGATGTTCGATGGGCTGCTTAACCGGCTGATGGAGGAAGAGAAGCCTGCCTGCCTTGCCGAAATCGAGCTGGTGAAGAAGATGGCTGAGCACACCTGGTGCTCCGAACGAGCCAGCCGTCTGCAGGAAGGCTGCTTTATCATTAGTCGTACCGACGAGCAGCGGCGCAACTTGGAAGGCCAAGCCGTGATTGACCCCCAGCTTGAACGCTTCACGCGCTATCAGGCGCATCACGATCGTGCCTATGAGCGCGCCTCGGCCGAACTCCTAAAGAGAAGGAAAGAAAGATTGTTAGCCGAGCGTGGCTTTGTTTCGCAGCAGCGTGCGGAAGCGCAGGAAAAACGCCGCGACGAGAAGCACACTTGGCACGTCGAACGCGTCAAAACCGCCGTCGCTCGCGAAAAAGTAAAGCTCGAACGCGAAATAATTCGTAAGGAACAGGTCAAAACGGCAGCACCGGGCCAAATCGAGCCTCTCGAAAACCCCGAAGACGCCAAAATCGCCGCGTAGATCACGCCAAATCGTGTCTTGTTCGTCGCGCCTGCGCCCTACATGTGCCCAATCGCACTCTGCCCGCCGTGAGCAACCTTCCTTCGCTCACCCCTAAACCCGCCACACGTAAACGTTCTGGAGTAGACCTCTGGGCTGCAATAAGTTCCGCCAACACCTAATAAAATCCTTCTATCACTGTGGGTCCGCACGCCAGACTCATTGAACTTCCGTGCCCTCCATTTCGTTTACGTGGTTGTAGCCAATGCGTTGAGGAATGGATAGTTCTAATTGGGCAACGCGCAGGCCGATTGGTGGCCGTTGGCGCGTTAAGAAACGTAACGTAAATGTCAGCAGCCGCAATTGCTCCTATTTCGCTCAGCTCGAACAGCCGAAAGCGTGCGACTGCGCTGCGTCAGACAACCCCAAAACTCATCCTGCCGGCGGACGGCCCGGCAGAAACCGCGCGCGTTTTGTGCGACTTCGCCGGAAATTCGTTAAGCTCAAAGCCTACGAGTGCGCGGTTGGATTGGAGCGCATGGGGAGCTGCACAGCGGTTGGATACGGACACGGATTTGGTGGCGCGCTGCCTGGCTGGAGAGCAGGGCGCTTGGGACGAATTAATTAAAACGCACACCAAGCGTGTCTATGCGCTGTGTTATCGATTTACTAGCCGGGAAAACGAGGCGCAAGACCTGACGCAGGACGTTTTCCTGCGTGTTTTTAAGAGTCTCAGCAGTTTCCGGGCAGGCGAAGGCTCGTTTGTTGTATGGCTAACCCGGTTAACCCGTAACCTGCTGGTGGATCACTACCGCCGGACTAAATACGAACGGGTCACGGATGCAATTGAAGAAAAGCTGCCGGTATTGGAAGAAAGAACCGCTCAGATTTCGCGGACAGACGGCATGCTTGCCGGGCGTGAGGCGGGCGAACTGTTGCGGGAAGCTTTGGGAAAACTTTCGCCGGAGTTGAGAGAAGCGGTCATCTTACGCGACCTGCAGGAAATGGAATATCGCGAGATCGCTCATGTCCTCAACATCCCTGAGGGAACGGTGAAGTCGCGGTTGAATCGTGGACGTGCGGAACTGGCCCGTGTTTTGAGACGTAAGAAGGTAACAGTATGAATTGCGGCGAGTTGGAAGTTTTACTAGCCGACTACTTGGATGACACGCTCTCCTCTGGCGAGCGCTCCCAGGTAGAGCATCACGTTGCCACCTGTGTCAGTTGTCAGGCTTTGCTCGAAGATTCGGCCGCCGCACTGAAATTTTTGAAAAGGGTGGACGATGTAGTCCCCCCGCCGGAGCTGATCACGCGGATCGCTTACGGCGCGCCGGTCGGTCGCATCCGCATGCCGTTTGAGCGCCAGACGCTATTCGGCCGCCTGCGTGCGAAGTGGCTCCAGCCCATGTTGCAGCCGCGCTTGGCGATGGGCATGGCGATGACCATTTTGTCTTTCGCAATGCTCGAGCGCTGCACGGGCGTGCATGTTCAGCATCTGCAAGCTGCGGATCTGAATCCGGTTCGCATGTGGGGCGGAGTTGAGGACAGGACCATGCGCGTGAAAGATCGCGCCGTGAAGTACTACGAGAATTTGCGCTGGGTGTACGAGATCGAAACCCGGTTGAAGAGTTTGCAAGATCAGCAAGATGCTACCCAACAGGCGCCGGACAGTAAAGCGGCGCCTGGCGGGACACAAAAAGATAATAACGACGGCGCTCACACGCCTGATCGGAGGGACACAAAATGAACTGCTATTTACATCAGGAGGCGCCCGCAACGGCTTTTTGCCGTTCCTGCGGAAGACCGCTTTGTCCGGTGTGCCAGCAAACCGTGGAAGGCGTCGTCTACTGCCAGGACCATGCGCCGGTTCCGGTATATCAGGCTCCGCCGCCGGCTGCGTCCGCAACTGGCCCCAATCCCTATACCCAGCCCCCTCCCATGCCGGCGGGTGTGACAACTTCGCCTGTGCTCGCTTTTATCCTCGGCTGGATTCCGGGAGTTGGCGCCATCTATAACGGCCAATATCTGAAAGGCTTGGTGCATGCCGTCATCTTCGGTCTGCTCATCAGTTTGGTGAGTGCCTCTGACGGCACATCCGGTCAGCCCTTTTTGGTTATGACCATGGTGGGCTTCATCTTCTATATGCCGTTTGAGGCTTACCACACCGCGAAGAAGCGTCAGTTGGGAATGCCGGTGGACGAATGGTCGAGTTTGACGGGAGACCGCCGCGTCTCGAGTCGCGCCCCCATCGGTCCCATCGTCCTGATTGCGATTGGTGTCCTTTTTCTGCTGGACACGCTGCACGTCATCGAATTTCGTGATATCGGCCGGTTCTGGCCTGTGCTTCTGATCGTGCTCGGCGTGTATATGCTCTATGGCCGCGTGAGCGGATTTCGTTCTCATGCCGCCCAATACACCGCGGGGCCACGTAACGGCGCGGACCAGGCTGTAGGAGCGAGCCGTGAACAGTAGACTTCCGCTCTTCGTCCAGGCGATTCGCGGCCCCGTCCTCCTGATCACTTTGGGTGTGCTCTTTGCGCTGCATCAGGCCGGTGTGCTGTCCTTTGCGCGAACTTGGCCGCTTATCCTCATCATGATCGGCGTAATGAAGCTGATCGAGCGAATGGTGATGCGCCCCGGTGCTGCGCCGCCACCGCCAATGGGAGGGCCTTACGTATGAGACCGAGAGGCTCTTTAGTCGGACCCTTGCTGCTGATTCTGATCGGTGTGCTCTTTCTGTTGCACGCCGTCATGCCGGATTTTCACATCGCAGAGATTCTTAGGATGTATTGGCCCTTTCTCCTGATTGGCTGGGGCGTCCTGGCTCTAATTGAATTAGTGATCAGGTTCGCCATGGGGTCGGCTCTTCCGGTGAATGGCATCTCCGGCGGAGGCTGGTTCCTGGTTGTCGTCATCTGCATCGTCGGTCTGGTCTCATTTGAAGTTGGCCGCCACGGTCCGTGGTGGCATCAAATGGGCATCGAGCGCGGATTTGCGGCTTTTGGCGAAGAGCACGAATTCTCTGTCGCTCCGCAACAACGAAGTGTAGGAACAACTCCGCACGTAGTGATCGAGCGGTTCCGCGGTGACGCGAAGATTACCGGTTCCGATGGAAACAGCGTGAGCGTCAGCGGTCACAAATCGATTCGCGCTTTTGGCGATGGTGACGCGAACCGGGCTAATGGGCAGACACCCGTCGAAGTGGTGACACAGGGCTCGACCATAATAATTCGCTGCAATCAAGAAAAGGCGGACACTCGCACGCCCGTGACAACCTATCTCGACATCACCATGCCCAAGGGCGCGAGTGTAGAAGCGACCGGCGTGTATGGCGATTTTGACATCTCGGCAATTACTGGCGACGTGGATCTGAGTAGTGAGAATGCGGGTGTTCGCCTGCAAGATCTTGGCGGCGGGGTGAAGATCGAAACCCGGCGTAGTGATTTGATCCGTTGCGTAAACGTAAGTGGGCCAGTCGACCTGCGCGGCCATGGTGAAGACGTCGAACTCACCAAGATCGCCGGGCAAGTAACCATCAACGGTGACTATACCGGCACCGTTTCACTACGCGATCTGGCAAAGCCCGTCCGCATCGAAGATCTGCATACTCAACTCGAAATTCAGCAAGTGACGGGTGAAGTGCGGCTGGAACGCGGCAGCCTCAGTCTCCAAAACGTCGTAGGGCCAGTCAAGCTCAACACACATGCAACCGACGTAACTCTGGACGGCGTTTCAAACGAATTGAGCATGGATGTCGACAAAGGTGACATCGAGGTCAGGCCCGGCCGTTTGCCGCTTGGAAAGATGACGATCCACGCCCGCTCAGGCAACATTGAGGTCGCATTG
>DASREJ010000017.1:0-20286 GCA_035652115.1 Bryobacteraceae bacterium | reverse complement strand
CGTTGTTCCGCATTCGGCGCCAAGCGAGTTCATTTGTAGAAGCCCGAAATGCGGCATTGTTACAATCTGAGTGCGGGGTGGAGCAGTCAGGTAGCTCGTTGGGCTCATAACCCAAAGGTCGCAAGTTCAAATCTTGCCCCCGCAACCAACCCGCCGAGCAGTTTCCCTAAAGACAAGCAGAGCACCGGCGTCACGCCCGATTACCCCCCAATATGGGCGAAAATACAACCGTGAGGCTGACCCCGCACGAAACGCATCCCAGTGCCCTTGCGTATCACCTAGAAGAGTGCAGTGAGGTTGAGATGTCTCGTCTCCTCGTGATCCCGATATTGCTTGCAGTTGCGATCGCGATGCAGGCGGCCAGCAATGATCCGGTTGTTTTTAAGAGCGACGTCGCAATGACGCGTGTGGATGCGCAAGTTGTCGATTCAGACGGTCGCATTGTCACCGGTCTCGAGAAAAACGACTTCATCCTTCGTTTGGATGGTCACGTTGTACCGATCCGTAACTTTGCCACTGAGAACGTGCCTATTGACATACTCCTCCTGCTCGATGTCAGCGGCAGCATGGAGCCGCACGTCCAACGTATTGCGTTCGCCGCCCAACAGGCGCTGAATGTTCTCGCGCCGCACGATCGCATTGCGGTCATGGTCTTCGATACCAACACTCGCGTGCGCCTCCCATTTACGAATAGCCACAGCGACGTTACGAACATTCTCAATCGGTTGCTTCGATGGGAGACATTTCGTGGCGGAACGCGTATCACAAGCGCGCTAATTTCCGCTGCGGATTATGTTCAGCATCAGGCTCGCCCCGAAGCCCGCCGCGCGATCGTGATTCTCACCGATGATGAGACGCAAGATTCTGAAGACGAGCCGCGCGTCGAACGCGCCCTAGCTCGGGCCAACGCGATGCTCAGCTTTCTGCAAGCTCCCTACGAACCGCCGGACATCGCCGGTAGCGGCGGGCGCCCGCACGGGACCTGGGGCAGCGGCGGCGGTTGGCCCGGCGGGGTTGGCTGGCCTGCAGGAGGAGGTATCGGCATGCCCGGTGGCAGCCCCCGCATAGGCGGCATGGGCAGCGATCCTTCGCATTCTGCCGGCACATCGGAGATTGTTACGGATACTGGAGGCGACACGATGCGTGTTGATGAAGCTTCCGCTCTTCAGGACACTTTGAGCCGGCTGCGCCAGCGTTACGCGCTTTATTTCTATCTTCCAGAAGGATCGAAAGCGGGGGATCAGAGCAATATTCAAGTCGATCTTGCACAGGAAGCTCGCATCCGCTACTCGCAAGCAGAGATTCGATATCGCCATGCACCAATGGCTAATAATGGCTCGCCCAGCGCGGCCGGTCCTACGCTCGTGACCCATGCGCCCGCAGCGCCCACGCAGATTGACGATGAGCCGGCAATTCAGACGTCATCGCCGTCCGGTCGCCGGGCCGCGGTAAACGAAGATTCCGCGCCTCGCGTGAACTTGAACACAGACCAGGATGATTCAACCACTTCAAATTCACCGGGCAAGCAAACGCAGCCATCCACGCAAACTCCTCCGAATGGTTGGCCGCGCGCGAATCCGCCGAACCGGCCGCCGCAGTAGCATCGCTCGCGATCAAATCACGTTCCAGCAGCGACTTCCACCCGCGTACGATCAGTCTACGTGCCTTAAAGTAAAGTTGTGACTGCGGTGGAGGCCTACGAGTTGACGACGCAAGGGGGCGCAACCGATTTTGCACTTCTCATTGACATCTGTCGATCGTTTGAGCCTTATTGCTTGATAGGAGGTCTCGCAGTTAATTGCTACGTTGAGCCGGTCTACACGTTGGATGCGGACCTTGTTGTTATCGCCGCCAAACTTCCGGCCATAATCGAGCGATTGCACGCCCACAATTTCCGCGTCGAGAGACATCCTCATTCGTTAAACGCGCAGGCTCCACAAAGCGAGCTGCGAATCCAATTTACGACGGATGAGCGGTATCAAGCATTTTTGGATCGATCTGTTGAGGCGGACGTATTAGGACTTCGTATTCGGGTCGCCCGTCTGGAAGATGTCGTTCAGGGGAAACTCTGGGCCTATATCGATCCTCACCGCCGCCTGAGTAAACGAAAAAAGGACGAACTAGATCTCATCAGGCTTGCGGAAGCTTATCCGAAATTGAAGGCACTCTATCCACGCGAGTTAATCGAAGAAATCGACCAGGCACCGTCACCGCACGATTCCTAAAGAGTTCAAGCGGTTTTCGAGCACTCGCTGAGGATCGAATTCTTTGAGCTTCAGCGCTTCCGGCGAGGTGTCTTCGAGGGCCTTCCGTGGAATAAGGCCAATTAACTCACTCTCTTCAATTTCGACGCCGGCCTCCGTCGCGAGTGCGGAAACTTTAGCAAAAACAACGCGCGGAGGTGTTTGTTCAAAGTCTGTGAGATTCATAGACACTTGCACCAAACCTCGCGAGGCAAGCGGAAGCCCGAGAGCCTTCACTGCTGCGAACCCCCCCGAGCTCGCACGAATGCGGCGTGCGATATCTTTAGCGAGCGTCAGATTAGTGGATTTTAGATTGATGTTAAAGGCAATCAGAAGTTTTCGCGCGCCAATGATAACAGCGCCGGCCGTAGGATGAAGTGCGGGGCCGCCGATATCTGGAAGCCTGGTGTCGTTTTGTGGCTCATAATTGCGCAGCAATTCGAATTCGCCGCGCCGCACATCTTCTAACTTCACACGATCCGGCCTAAGTGCCGCAGCTTCGTAGAAATAAATCGGAATTCGCAATTCGTGCCAGATGCGCTGCCCTGCTTTATGCGCGATATCGACGCACTGCGCAAGGCTGGCGCCCTCAAGCGGCACGAATGGTAAAACGTCCAGGGCTCCCAAGCGTGGATGAACGCCCGTCTGCCAATTCAAGTTGATGCGCTCAGCAGCAACCGCAGCCGCGCGCACCGCGCTCTCAATCACCGATTGAGAGGACCCGGCAAAGGTTATGACGCTGCGGTTGTGGTCGCCATCGCTGGTTCGATGCAAAACGACGGAGCATTTGACGGAACTGATTGCGGATTCAAGAGCATCGATACAGCTCTCATCGCGACCCTCGGAAAAATTAGGAACGCACTCGATCAACGGAGCAGTCAGTTGCGCGTCGCTTTCCATCGCGTCCGGTTTAGCACAACATTGCCTTCGCGGATCGCCATATCCACGTGGTTTATGCCGAACTGGCTCGGCACCTCCCGGTAATCGGGAACGTTCAACAACAAAAGATCCGCCCGCTTACCCACTTCCAAACTTCCAGTTACGTTACCGCAGCCTGCTGCGTACGCGGCATTGATCGTTGCCGCTGCAAAGGCTTCCTCTACTGTAAGGCCTAACCGCGCGACCGCAAGCGCCAGTGACAACTGCATGCTGAAGCTGGCCGCTGACCCTGAGTCGTAGCCGCTGGAAAGTGCGATGGCGCCGCCTGCATCAACCATGTCGCGGCCCACACGGGACGCCGATCCTTCGAATACCTGCTTGCCTACGGCGAAAACTGCAATAGATGATGCATTAGCGAGCATTGTTGTTTCCTTAAGGCTCAAGGATGCCGGAGCAAGACAGTACACGGTCACAGGCTGAAATTGCTGCAAGCATCGGAACAATTCCGCATCGGCTCCGCCCCCCCAAGACAGCTTGATGCCGATCTCGGAGTCCGCCAGCGTAGAGAGTAGCTGCAGAGCTTGAGGATGGCTGGATTGACCGTTGAATTCAACAAAGCGTATCAGCTTCTTTCGCGCCATAGCACCCAACGTAGTGACAAGTTCGCCATCTTGCTGATCAAGCGTATTCCCCAGATGCCAGGTGCGAACCGTGCAGATGGGATTACTGCCGATATCCGCCAGTTTTCGAAGCAACGCGATTTCGAGATTGCAGTTCAGCCCCCCGGCACTAGCCTTCACGTCAGCCGTTAATGTGCCGTGCTGCAGGCAAGCGCGCAGCAGAGAGAGGCTGCCGTCATAGAAATCCAGAATACTTTTCCGCCGATGGACTTGCTTCGCGCGCCCATTGAGATTAAGGCTGAGATTGGCGTCTACGAATCCTGGAACAATGATTCGGCCGTTTGCCGGAATTTCGATGGCCGTTCGGGCATCTTTGAGATTCTCAATGCGGCGCGTCGAACCGACCTCCGCGATGACACCATCGCGAATGAGAACTGCACCATCTTCAATAATTCCGAGATCACGAAGGAGGGCGCCACGACGAACACCTTTAGGGCCTCGCAAAGTCAACACCTGCTTGGCCCCTCGCAGGAAAATCAGCTGTGCCAAATGAGAGACAACAGCATCTCGCGAAAAGACGCTCTGTTCCTAAGTATTACTCAAGGCTCGTGCAAAGAATGCGAAGTCGAGCAAAAATGCGTAGACCACCAAAAGAATAGCCGCTGCGGCCAGGATCTTCCACAGGCGTTCTCGCGGCGAATTCGGCAAGCCCGGCAACCCTCCTAATGCGCCGATAACGAAGCCGCCAATTAGTCCTCCCAGATGTGCCGCAAGACTGATACCGGGCGCCAGACTGAGCACAAGCCCGATAACAAGCCATTGCGCGTAGTGAGCGCGAATAGCCTGCACCAAAGGGTTCGCGCGTTCGCGCAATCCCATTGCCAGCATAATTCCAAACATTCCGAAAGCTGCGGCAGACGCTCCAAGAGCGGGGGTGCCAACGCGATAAGCGAAATAGAAGCCCAGGAAAGTAGACACCACATACGCGACGATCAGCCGGCTAGTGCCATAGAACTGCTCAACTTCGGTCACAAGAATAAAAAGCGACCAGGAGTTCATGGCTATGTGCAGCAGGCCGCCATGCAAGAAACCCGCGGTAATCAGTCGCCACCATTCACCCTGGTGAATCGCAGCCGGAAACTCGACGCCAAGCAGATCTTCGGCAACAGGACTTAAGGAGCCAAATGGAACGTGTCCAAAACGATAGCTGACGATCAACTCAATCAAATAAAATGTGACATTGATTACTAGAACAATGATGCTGCTAAGGTTGGCTCGCGGCAAAAACGACGCCGCCAGGTTACTACCGCGCAAGTCAATCGCACGCGGGCCCAATTGTGCGCCGCAGTAGGGGCACACGCGGTCCGCGATGGTGATGAAAGCCCGGCAATTCGGGCACATCCGGCGTTTTTCCACCGCTTCATTGTAGCCGCCAGCCGCCCGGTGCCTTGCTAAAATCGAAAAGCTTAGATGGCAAAAACCGAGGACGAACATCGCGCGGATTTGATTCGAGTCTGCCGCCTCATCTACGAAAAGGGATGGGTCGCGATGAACGACGGTAACGTAAGCATCAAGTTAGACGACGATCGCATTCTCTGTACTCCCACGGCTGTGAGTAAGGGACTGGTGGAACTCGACGAGATCATTTTGTGTGACTTGCATGGCAATAAGCTCGCGGGCAGGCGTGAATGCACCAGCGAGATCGCAATGCACAACACCATCTACTCCATGCGGCCGGATGTGCGATCTGTGGTCCACGCGCATCCTCCGGTAGCGACCGGCTTCGCAACGGCTGGTCGCGCTTTGGACAAAGCGTTATTGCCGGAAGTGATCATTCAATTGGGCGCTGTCCCCCTAGCTCCCTATGGGCTTCCGGGAACGCCTGCTTTGAGTGAGGGAATGTTGCCGCTCATTCCGCAATACGATGCTCTTCTGCTTGAAAACCACGGCTGCACGACGTACGGTCGCGATGTCTGGGAAGCGTTCTTTCGCATGGAAATGGTCGAACACTTTGCGCGAATTACTTTTGTAGCGGAGATGCTGGGCGGCGCACGGCCGCTGCCGCGCGAAGAAGTCGAAAAGCTATTCGCCGCCAGGCAACGCTACAACGTGCGCTCACGCGCCTCTATGGAGCCAGGTATGCCATTGGTAGCAGAGGACTTACTCGAACCACAGCCCAAATAGTGTAGGTCAATCGTCCCCGTTTCCATAACGATTTTTTATATTTCCATTCCCTTGCATAAAAATCGCTTGTAGGCTACCGTAGTTTTATTCGAGCCGTTCAAGAGCTCAACCAGGTAACTTGAAGGGATCGTGGTAAAGATTATGGGCCTTCGGGGTGCGGGCAACCACTCGCCGAAGGCCCTGACAACATTTGGCGTTCTGCCTTGAGTTGTCCATCTTTCAGTGAAAGCAATGTCATCGAATCTTTATTCAGGCGCCAAGATTCTTCTCAACTGTTTACAGAGTGAGAATGTAGAGTGCATCTTCGGTTATCCCGGCGGTGTTACACTGCCGCTCTACGATGCGCTTTTCGATCATCCGATAAAGCACATTCTGGTTCGTCACGAACAGAATGCGGCTTTTGCCGCCCAAGGTTTTGCTCGGGCTACAGGCAAAGTGGGCGTGTGTTGCGCCACGTCCGGACCGGGCGCTACGAATCTGGTAACTGGATTGGTTGACGCCATGATGGATTCCATTCCGTTGGTGGCGTTAACGGGACAAGTTTCAACGAAGCTGATGGGCAGCGATGCTTTTCAGGAAGCGGATACCTTTGGAATTACCCGGTCGGCAACAAAGCACAACTTCCTGGTAAAGAACATTGCGGACCTGCCGCAGGTGATTCACGAAGCGTTCTATATCGCCGCTTCGGGACGTCCCGGGCCGGTGCTTGTAGACGTCACTAAGGACGTCTTTCAGAGCCAATCGCACTACACGCCCGTTAGCGAAATTCATTTGCCCGGCTACAAGGTTTTTAGCGAAGGTCATTCGGGACAGATTCGCCGTGCCGCCCAAATGATTTGGGAGGCCGAGCAGCCCTTTGTATACGCAGGCGGCGGCGTGATTGCCGCGAACGCAAGCAAAGAATTTCGAAATTTTGTTGAGACGCTCGACGCACCCGCCGTTTGCACGCTCATGGGCCTGGGCGCCTTACCGGCTGCGCATCCGAATTTCATCAGCATGCCCGGCATGCATGGCAGCTATGCCGCCAACATGGGCATGTCGAACACAGATCTAATCGTCGCGTTGGGCGTGCGTTTCGACGACCGGGTAACTGGCAGGCTCGCGGCATTTGCGCCGCATGCCAAAGTGATTCACGTCGACATCGACCCTGCTGAGATCGGCAAAAATCGTCACGCCGATTTGCCGATTGTCGGCGACCTCAAGCGTGTACTGCCGAAATTAGTTGAGGAATTAAATGCGCTTGCCCCGGAGATGCGGGCAAAGAATTCCGCGCGCCGGCAGGCGTGGTGGAAACAGATTCGTGAGTGGAAGGAAGAGCATCCGCTGAAGCCCGAAACATCGGAATCGGAGATTAAGCCTCAGCATTTGATGGCGGAAATCGACAGGTTATCCGGCGGCCAAGCGATTGTGGCAAGTGACGTCGGTCAGCATCAAATGTGGGCCGCACAGTTGGTTCGCTTCAACGAACCGCGGCTGTGGATCAATTCTGGCGGATTGGGTTCGATGGGCTTCGGATTGCCCGCCGCTATCGGCGCTCAGTTTGCAAGACCCGAAAAACTCGTATTTGCGGTTTTGGGTGATGGTGGCTTCCAGATGTCGATTCCGGAATTAGCGACCATCGCGAATCATTCGCTGCCCATCAAAATTGTTGTGATGAACAACGGCTATCTCGGCATGGTGCGGCAATGGCAAGAACTGTTCTATAACAACCGGCTGAGCGAAGTCGCGCTGACATCGTTTCCTGACGTCGAGAAACTGGCGGGCGCATACGGATTCACCGGACGAACGGTTGATCGTGTTTCCGAGATGCCGCGAGCCTTGGAAGAAGCAGTGCGAACCCCAAGACCCTATCTTCTGAACGTTAAAGTATCGCCACTGGAAAATGTATTCCCGATGGTCCCAGCGGGAGGTGCCATCAACGAAATGGTGTTGCGCCCTCCGCAGCCGGTAGAGGTGTAGTCGGCGATGCAGCAGATTATTTCACTATTAATGGAGAACAAGCCAGGCGCGCTCATGCGTGTCACTGGGCTGCTGAGCCAGCGTGGATACAACATCGAGAGCTTGACCGTTGCAAGAACGCTCGATCCGACGCTTTCGCGCATGACGATCACGGTAGATGTAGAACCGCAGATACGGTCACAGGTCATCAAGCAGATGAACAAGTTGATCAATGTGCTGCAGGCGACCGATGTAACCGAAGGACCATCGGTGAATCGCGAGTTAGTATTGATTCGCGTGCGCACAACGCAAGGCACAAGAACAGCGGTCCTCAAAGAAGCCGAGATTTTTCAGGCTCGCGTCGTGGATTCTACGGTCGAGGGTTTTGCCCTTGAAGCCACTGGCGACCCGGAGAAACTCGACGAATTCATCGACGTGATGAAAAGTTATGGCGATATCGAAGTGACACGTTCAGGCATCCTTTCCATGTCGCTCGATAATAAAAAACTGCGTCTTTCACCGCCGATTCCACGCGGCGCTGCGCAAGAAGAAGCTTTGGAATACCAACGGGCCAACTGAGCCTGTAAACGCCACCTCTAAGAAGAACGAACATGCCAAAAAGATTTTACGAGCAGGACGGCAGTCTTGCGCCGCTTCAAAACAAAACCGTCGCGATTATCGGTTATGGAAGCCAGGGGCACGCGCACGCATTGAATTTGCGCGACTCCGGCATCAAGGTCGTCGTTGGACTTCACCCGTCTAGCAAAAGTGCTGCTAAAGCACGCGCTGCGGGGCTGGAAGTTTTGAGCGTAAGCGATGCCGCGAAGAAGGCCGATGTGGTGATGATCCTGATTCCGGATCATTTACAAGGCGAAGTTTATCGGAAAGACATCGCGCCTCAGTTGACGCCGGGCAAGACTCTGATGTTTGCGCATGGCTTCAATATTCACTTCAACGAGATCAAACCGGGTTCCGGTATTGACGTCTCGATGATCGCGCCGAAGGCGCCTGGTCATCGCGTGCGGGAATTATTCACGGAGGGAGTTGGCGTTCCTGCCCTTATTGCCGTTGCGCAGGATGCCTCTGGTCACGCGCTGGAGAATGCGCTTGCATATGCCTACGCCTTAGGCTGTTTGAAGGCCGGCGTAATAGAGACCACTTTTAAAGAAGAGACCGAAAGCGATCTTTTTGGCGAGCAGGCTGTTCTCTGCGGTGGTGTGAGCGAACTAATCCGCGCCGGGTTCGAAACCTTAACGGAGGCCGGGTACGCCCCTGAAATTGCCTACTTTGAATGTCTGCATGAGCTGAAGCTGATTGTCGACCTCATTTATGAAGGCGGCTTAGGCTACATGCGGTATTCGGTTTCTGACACTGCCGAGTACGGCGACTACACACGCGGACCGCGCATCATCACAGATCAGACTCGCGCCGAAATGAAGAAGATTTTGAGCGAAATTCAGAAAGGCGAGTTCGCGCGCGCCTGGCTGGATGAAAACCGCACTGGACGGCACAATTTCCTGAAGATGCGCGAAGCCGCGAAAGATCAGCCGGTCGAGAGAGTCGGCGCCGACTTGCGTTCGATGATGACCTTCCTCAAGAAGCGCAAAGAGGCTGGCGTACCCGAAGAAGCGGCGGTCGGGGCATAGACACGGGGCAAGTGATCGAGCAGCCCGTCTTGTTTAATTAAGACAATATATCGACACCGTCAAAATCGGCAGTGTCCATATTCACCCATCCACGAACTCCGGATTTCAGTCTTATCTCGGCCCACCAGACCTTCTTGCCCAGGTCGAGGTAAGTTGCTGCACAGTATGCAGGGCCACATCCCATACCGTTCGGCCACTTAGTGAACCCAATGTCGAATTCGGAATAATATCGGCCTTTAACCCAGACTGCCGAGTATCCCTCGCCCTTGTAGCTATAGGTCAGAATTGTCTCTCCTCGTTTAAGATTTTGCGCCGGCAAGTCGCGGTCCATCCGGATAATTCCGGGCTTGAAGGTAATGACAACGCCCGTCACGCCAATGACTGAATCGCCCGTTGACAGTCGCGCAATCGGGTGTCTATCCGTTCGCCAAGTGTTGTAAACGACAATTTGCTTTTTAGCTGTCCACTGTCGATACGCGCAACCCTCAAAGGGACAAACTTTCCAATCGTAAAAAGGGAGCGGCGGGGGACTCGTCGATTTCGGCGGCTCCGGCTCACATATCGCAAGCGGGATAAGAATCAGTACGAGTGTGCAAAGGCCGATTCGCATCATCTACTCCATCACATATCCACCCGCTGATCCGTGTGCCTCGTTAAATACCAGCACGGACTATCGCCCATGTGCGGAAATAACGAGTTGACGCATTGCTGATCCGTCGGCTCGCCAGGCATAAATTCGATCTTCTGGTCTTTTCGCGGCACCGCGTAGTAAGGATGAACAGTCACGGTTTGAAAAGGCTGATGGTTGGTGGCAACACGAAATCGCAGAATCAGGTAATCGCAGATATAAACGAACGCCGTTGCCAGTACGATTGTTGCGATCGCGCGAAGAAAAAACACCTTGAGGATTTCACGGCCCGTCCGAGCGCGAGGAACTAAATCGCCCGCCGAACTCCGACCGGCCGCACCCGGACGCGACTGGGAATCAGCCATTCTGTATGGAAGAGGCGAGATCAGGCGAATGCAGGTGAATGATGCCTCGCCGCAATGCAATGGTTACCGCATGAGTGCGATCGCTAGCGCCAAGCTTACTAAGAATGCTCTGCACGTGCGCCTTGATGGTTCCTGCCGCGGTGCCCAATACATCGGCAACCTCTTTGTTCCCGAAGCCGCGTGCAATCAGCGACAGAACTTCCACTTCTCGCGGCGTGAGCGCTACTTCCGGAAAGAAACCGCTTAGGTGCTGAGACACCTCGGTAGGAATGAATCGCTTACCGGAATGAACTACTCGGATTGCGCGAAGCACCTCGGAATGGACCATCTCTTTTAAAAGATAGCCGCGAACTCCGGCTTCGAGCGCGCGATAGATGTCCTGATCGCCATCATAAGAGGTCAGGACAATGATGCGAGCCTCGGGGAACTCACTACGGATTTGATGCGTGGTTTCGACACCGTTCTGATCGGGCAGCCGCAAATCCATTAACGTGACGTCGGGCTGTTGCTCGCGGAATAGACGCAACGCCTCCTGACCACTGTTGGCCTCTCCCACCAGCGCAAAACCAGGTTCAGCAGACAAAATGGCGGCAATTCCCTTACGTACTAATTCGTGATCGTCAACGGTAAGTACGCGAATTGCAGGATTGTCCGTCATCGTGAGCCCTTACCTTATCTGATGTTCAACGCCCGGTTCCGGGTTACTTTCAGTCGTTCGCGCTTTTGTTAGAGGCAGGTGAATTGTTATTTTCGTGCCTGCGCCCGGTGAACTCGATAGCTTCAACTCAGCCCCAATCTCCTCGGCTCGCTCCCGGATCCCCACTAGTCCGAAGTGATCCAACAGTTGTACACCGTTTTCAGCAACAAAGCCTACACCGTTATCTTCGAATGAAAGATTGAGCGAACCTTTGTGTATGGCCAGGTAAACGTGCAGCACGGTCGCATGAGCGTGAGCCAGCGTATTCGAGACAACCTCGCGTGCAATGCGCAAAAGCTGATATTCGGTATCTGGCAGCGCCTGCAAACCGACCGGCTGCACGTCCAGTTTCAATGAAATATCGCTTTCCTCTAGCACTTCGCGGCAGACCTGAATCAGCTTGTCCGAAAATTCCTTCGTTCGGGGGCCGCGTGCCCGAAGTCCCCAAAGCGACTGGCGCGCCTCTTGCGAGCACGCGCCGGCATCTTCAATGATCTCGGCCAAAAACTGTTTTTCCTTCGAAGCGGGCATACGCATCCACAGCGCCTGCAGTTGCATCGTGATACCGGAAAGCCCCTGCAGCAGCGTGTCATGCAATTCGCGCGCGATCCGGGAGCGTTCCGCCAGGATTAAATCGAATCGCTGACGCAAATGGTTGACGCGCATGCGATAAATAGCCACGGCCAAAAGCGCGATCAGAAATGCGAGCAGCGGAAAGAACCAAACGCGTTGATAGAGCTTCGGCTCAACTCGAAACTCCAGCACGGCGGGCGAAGCACTGGTAGCTCCGCTTGCGGCGGTCGCATACACCAGAAATTTGAATCGCTTGGGAGGCAGATTGGTAAAAAAAGCCTCTCTTCTGGAACCCGCTTCCGTCCAGCTCTTGTCAAAGCCATCCAACTTGTACTTGAACGTCACCTTTTCGGGTGACACAAACGACAATCCGGCGTAACGAATTTCAAGATTGCTTTGGTTCGGCTTCAAATCCAGCGGTCGAGACAGGCCCATCCGCTCACCATTGACAAGAACGCCGGTGATTTGGACCGGAGGCGGCACCAGGTTATCTGTCAGATGGCCGGGATCCACAACAACAAGACCGCTTGTTGTAGAAAACCAGAGGCGTCCATCGCGTGTGCGGCAGGCGGCAGGCTGCACGCCGGCGCGGCATTCGAAGCGTAACTGGCCCGTGCTGAACGGCATGCTGTTGACGGAGCGAAGTTTTCCATCGGCCAAAGCTTCCAGTTCGCTCCGGCTAACGCGAAAAATACCTTTGCTCGAGGCCATCCAGAAATTGCCTCGGCCATCATCAAGAATTTGGTAAATGCGGTTGTCATACAGACCGTCTTTCACCCGCACGCGCGCAATGTTGCTGTTTTGCCAGCGCAGCAAACCGGAGCCAAGCGTGCCCATCCACGCCGTGTGATGCACGTGGTCAAGAAAAAAGCAATCCACCGGGCGTGTGATGCCCAGCGGGTATGATGCAAATGGTCCGTCGCGCAAAGTATAAAACCCTGGACCATCCGTGCTGGCAAATACGCGCACGGTTCGGCCTCCCGCCAGCGCGAGTACTTGGTCGCCAGTCGCGGCCGGGCCAAGCGACGACGTACTGAACCGATCATGCTCGAAGCGCGTGACGCCTTTTTCCGTTCCGATCCAAAGCGCGCCTTGCGGGTCTTCGAAAAGCGCGTGAATTTCTGAACCGAAAATTCCCTCGCGCGCCGTGTAAGATCCGGTTACGCGTCCGTCGTGCAGCCGGTTCAGACCTCTCCGCGTCCCGATCCACAGATCGCCGGTGCGGTCCAATTCCAGCGCGAACACCGTGTCATCCAGCAATCCGTCCTTCTTAGTAAGGGCCCGGAATTTACCATTCTCGAAGATATTCAGGCCCCAGCCCAATGTCCCGATGTAAAGACGGCCCGCGCGGTCTTCAAGTACCGGACCGGTCTCATTGCTGAGCAAGCCTTCGTTCGTTGTGTACGGAGTGACGTTGCCGTCGGTGAATTGGTCGAGCCCGTCTTTGGTGCCGGCCCAAAGCGTTCCTTCGCGATCGATATATAACGACAACACCAGACTGTGTGAAAGGCCATCCCGTGTTCGATAAACGCTGAAGCGGTCGCCCCTGATCCGCGTAATTCCGTCATTGGTCCCCACCCATAAGCTGCCGTCGCTGCTCGCTAAAAGAGAAGAGACTGCGACATCCGGCAGGCCGTCGCGCATCGTCAATAGGCGCGACTCGGCGCCTTTAATTTGCAGGAGACCGTTGTTAGTTCCGGCCCAAACGGTCCCGTCCACGCCACACGCGAGAGCCGTTACCTTATCCGTTGCCGTCAACAGCTTACTCAGGTACTGATGGAATCGCCTGCCGTCCCATGTAGCTAAACCAAAATCCAGATTGGCCACCCATCGGGTGCCGTTGGTCGCGCAGGTAGAGCGTATCTGGTTCGATGGCAGTCCGTCGGCCGTCGTGTAGGTGCGAAATCGTCCATTAGCCAAGTGCGACAAGCCTTGGTCGGTGCAAACCCACAATCCGCCACCGGAAGCGGAATCCAAACAAAAGATGTTGTCGCTCGGAAGTCCATTCGCCAAGGTGAAATGTGTGAGCGCGCCATTCGGAGCTACCCGCCCAAGTCCGGCGCCAATTGAGCCAATCCACAGATTTCTGTCCTTGTCTTCCAGAAGAGAACGAATGAGGGTATCGTGAAACGCTGCTGCGCCGCCGGCATCGAATTCGCGAAACTGTAAGCCATCAAATCGTATGAGGCTGTCTTGTGTACCTAACCAGAGAAAACCGTCGTGCGTCTGCAGAATGGAGTAAATCGTGGGTTGAAACAGGCCCTCTTCTTGTCCCCAGATGCGATGCGCATACTGGGCAAGAGTTTTACGGTTATCGAGAGACCGGGCTGGAAGAGCAGCCAAAGTCAATAGAAGCAGTAGCGCCGTTCCGCATTCTAGCCGAAAGAAAGCTGCCGCAAGTGCCCTATAACAAACCCGCACGATAGAATGACGTCGCTTCGGGTATACGGGTAACTTGTTTTAGTGAGAAGCTAGCGCATCGGCCGGCCTTCGTGGTAACCAAAATTGATCCAATGCGCGGCTGGATCCGCTTTCGCCGCGGCAACGTCCGGATTCGCTTTGAGATAAGCGGCAGCGTCGAAGTCCGGCGGTAGCTTGGGACGAATGGAATAGTTGCGCGGAGTTGCGTGTTCCAATTGCGATTTGGCGACGGGAACCGTGTTGATCATGTTCGGCGCGGGCTTGCCCGTCGAAATATCGACAATGTTGCGAAACAAGATAGGGCCCAGAAAGGGCACCGACGACATTGGCGTGTAATAAGAACAGTTGTCGAAATAGTAATGGGTTACCTGGCTATAGCGCGTCCTCTTGAGGTCTGTCTGCGCTGCTCCGCCGTGCAGTAAATTGGCCGCCCAAATCAACGCCTGGCCCTTCTTGGCATGAAATTGCAGCGGCTTTAACTGAAGGGCGTCCACCAACGCTTCCCACGTCTTTATATATATTCCGTAGTGGCCGTAAGGATCTGACGCCTGCGTATCGGGGTTGATGCCAATGTGCTCGTTCGTAAACACCGGCAGCGCGTGCGAACCCGGATAGTAGATCAGCGGTCCATTTTCCGAATCGATGTCTTCAAGGGCCACCCACACGCCTGCCATAAAGCGCTCGGGACAGGAGCTGAAGTGAACGCTATCGGTATGAAAGTGCTGCTGCGTTCCAACGGGAAAATTGAGCGTTTGGAAGGGAAACGCTCGGCGCCCGTAGAGGTCCGAGAGTAAACGCAGAATCGTTGGATTGCACGCAATACGCTTCACTTCGGGCACTTTGTCCCATGCATCCTGCACGCGCAGATTAGGAGCTGTCCCTTTGCGCCAGCCCTCCCAATCGTATTGACGATCCAGAGTTTTAATGATTTTTTCCGCTATCTGATTGAAATCGGGATCGGGAAAATCAAGCACTACAAAACCGTCGCGGCGAAGCGTTCGCGCGATCTCTAATGTTTCGGGCGAGACATTTTTTTCCGCAAAGATCTTTTCAAATAGAGGCGACTCTACATCGGGTACGCCTGGAAGCAGTTTAGCTGCAGTCATTCACTTCTTATTTTCAACAACCTCTTCGGCCACGTTCATTCTCGCATGCGCGTAGTATGCCGATTGGCATACCCAACGGTAGTTCTTTCAGCAGTAGCCGCAGCGCTTAGCCTCACTTCATAGTCGAGGAGTGCAGCCATCGGCTTTTCGGGATGCGATGCACAACCCTGGACCTATGAACCCTGAATCCACACCTCCCGCAGCGCGTCCGAAGCAACGCAAATTTCCAAAGCATTGGGCCGTTTGGGGCGCAATCCTCTGCATGCTTTTCGGCGCTGGATTCTTGTTGTCTCAGCGATCTTCCGGCACCCAGGGAAAAGGCAAAAAAGGGAAAGGAGGTGCCGGCGGTCCCATTCCTGTTTCTGTTGCCAAAGTGACGAAGGGCAACATGAATGAGTACATCAACAGCCTCGGAACCGTCACGTCCGTTTACACCGTTACCTTAGCCAGCCGTGTGACGGGCGCGCTAACCGAAATTCACTTCAGGGAAGGGCAGCTTGTCCACAAGGGTGACCTCTTAGCGGTTATCGATCCGCGCCCGTATGCAGCGACATATTTGCAGGCCCAGGGGCAGTTAGAGCGCGATCAGGCCATGTTGCAAAACGCGCGAATAGATCTGAACCGCTATCAAACCGCGTTTCAACAGCACGCAGTTCCCGAACAGCAGGTCGCTACCCAACAGGCACTCGTGAATCAGGACGAAGGCACGGTCAAGCTCGATCAAGGAAATCTCGATGCCGCAAAAATCAACGTGGACTACACCCGCATCACATCGCCAATCGATGGCCGCGTGGGATTGCGCGGCGTCGACTTAGGCAACATTGTTCCTGCTAACGGCGCCACCGGAATCGTCACCATCACTCAGTTGCAGCCCATCACCGTCATCTTCACCATGGCCGAAGATTATCTCGATGAAGTGGTGCAGCAGATGCAGCACCACCGAACGCTGCGTGTCGATGCGCGTAGCCGCGACAACGAAACCGAGTTGGCGCAAGGCAACGTGCTCGCCATCGACAGCCAGATTGATACCACGACTGGCACCGTTCGAGTTCGCGCCACCTTTGCCAATCCCGATAACATTCTGTTCCCCAACGAATTCGTCAACGCGCGTCTGCTGGTTAAAACGCTGATGGGCGTTAATATCATTCCCACCGCCGCCATTCAGCGCAACAATGATGTGGCCTTTGTTTACGTTGTCAATCCCAATGGCACCGTTAAATCCCAAAACATCACCGTGGCTACCACTGACGACAACAACGCCGCCGTTACTGGCGTTGTGCCTAGTGAAACGCTCGTCACGGACGGATTCGACAAGCTTCAGGATGGCGCCAAAGTAGCTGTCCGCCAGCCTCGTCAAGTAGGGAGCCCCGTTCCGAACACGGCGGGCAGTCCGGAAGAATCGGGATCGCAACCCACCCCGCAAGGTACGGCCGACACTGACGTCGACACCACTCAGCAAAATCCGCAACAACCTCACGCATCCGAACCGAACCGGCCTGCAAAGGGGCAGGGTAAATGAACCCGTCCCGGCCGTTTATTTTACGGCCGATCGCAACATCACTGTTGATGGCCGCCATTTTGCTGGTCGGCATCGTCGCGTATAGACAGCTTCCCGTCTCGGCGCTGCCTGAAGTGGATTACCCCACGATGCAGGTCGTGACCTTCTACCCAGGTGCGAGCCCAACGGTTACCGCATCGGCGATCACTGCGCCGCTCGAACGGCAGCTTGGCGAAGTTCCCGGCCTCAACCAAATGCTGTCCACCAGCTCCCAGGGTGCTTCGGTGATCACGCTGCAGTTCGTTTTGAGTCTGAACATTGACGTCGCCGAGCAGGAAGTGCAGGCGGCTATCAATGCGGCGCAAACGTTCCTACCCGCCGACTTGCCCCTGCCGCCCATCTACAGCAAAACAAACCCGGCCGACGCGCCGATTCTAACCCTGGCGCTCACTTCGAAGACCATGCCCTTGCAGCAGGTCGAAGATTATGCCGATACTCGGCTGGCCGCCAAGATTTCACAGCTTTCCGGTGTAGGCGCAGTCACCATCAGTGGCGGCCAGAAACCGGCCGTGCGCATTCAGGCGAACCCCATGCAGCTTGCGTCGTACGGTCTCAATCTGGAAGATCTGCGAACCGCAATTACCAACACCACTCTTGATGCCGCTAAGGGCAGCTTTGACGGTCCCAGCCAAGGCTATCAGATCAACGCGAATGATCAACTCCTGACTGCGCAAGACTACTCCCAAGTCGTAGTCGCCTACAGGAACGGCGCGCCTGTGATGTTGCGGGAAGTGGCGAATGTCATTGACGGCATCGAAAACATTAACCAGGCCGCCTGGATGAACAAGACGCCGGCTGTAATCGTCAACATCCAACGCCAGCCCGGTGCAAACATAATTCAGGTTGTTGATCGCGTCACAGCTCTGCTGCCCAAATTGCGCGCCACCATTCCTTCTTCCATTGCAGTTGCCACTCTCATCGATCGAACTATAACGGTCCGCGCCTCGGTAAAAGACGTCGAGTTCGAGCTGATGTTGTGTATCGCACTCGTCGTCCTGGTCATTTTTGTATTTCTCCGAAACCTGGCCGCGACATTCATTCCCAGCGTGGCAGTGCCGCTATCTCTGGTTGGCACGTTTGGGGTCATGTACCTGCTCGGCTATAGCCTCAACAATTTGACTTTGATGGCGCTCACCATCTCAACCGGCTTCGTTGTAGACGACGCCATTGTGATGATCGAAAACATCATGCGCTACGTGGAAGAGGGCGAGCCCGCGCTTGAGGCTGCACTCAAGGGCGCAGAGCAAATTGGCTTCACCATTTTATCTTTGACGGTGTCGTTGATCGCAGTGCTCATCCCGCTGCTCTTCATGGGCGACATCACCGGCCGGCTGTTCCGCGAATTTGCGGTAACGCTCGCGGTCACTATCATTATTTCCGCGGCTGTTTCACTGACGCTCACTCCCATGTTGTGCGCAAAACTTCTGCGGCACAAAAAGCCAGGTGAACAAGGCCGATTCTATCGAGTATCTGAGCAAGTGTTCGAAAACACGATCGCGTTCTATGGCAGAACGCTCACCGTTGTTCTGCGGCATCGAACCTTGACACTGTTTGTGGCGGCCGGAACGCTGGCCCTGACAGTTCTGCTTTACGTGGTCATTCCGAAGGGATTCTTCCCCGTTCAGGACACTGGGGAAATCCAGGGCGTTTCGGAAGCGGACCAGAGCACTTCCTTCCAGCAGATGTCCCGGCTTCAGCAAAGGCTGGGTGAAGTGATCTTGCGTGACCCGGCCGTTGAAAGCATCTCTTCTTTCATCGGCGTCGATGGCACAAACACCACCTTGAATGCCGGCCGCTTTCAGATCAACCTCAAGCCGCTTGAGCAGCGCAAGATCAACGCATCTGACGTTATCCGGCGATTGCAGCCCGAGCTGGCCAAGGTTTCTGGAACTACGCTCTACATGCAGCCGGTGCAGGATTTGACAGTGGAAGATATCGTCAGCCGCACCGAGTATCAATATACGTTGGAAGATCCTGATTCGAACGAGCTGTCGCGCTATGCCAGTCAATTCGTCGCTCGGATGAAAGAGATTCCAACGCTCGCCGACGTTGCCAGCGACTTACAAACACGTGGACTGCAAGTCGCGCTCGCCATCGATCGTCCAACTGCCTCGCGCATCGGCATCAATACAACAACCATCGACAATACGCTCTACGATGCCTTCGGCCAGCGCCAGATCTCTACATATTTCACGCAGTTGAATCAGTATCACGTGATTCTCGAAGTCCTCCCCACTCTTCAGGACAGTCCTGCGCATCTCCAGGACATCTACATCAAATCGGCAACAGGCGCTGGCGCGGTTCCGCTAAGTACGTTTACTCATGTGGCGAATTCGTCCATGCCGATCCTGATCAGCCACATTGGGCAGTTCCCCGCCGCCACGATTTCGTTCAATTTGGCGCCCAAAGCGGCGTTAGGTGAAGCCGTCGCGGCCATTCAAAAGCTGCAAAAAGATATGCCGTTACCGGCAGCGATGCAGGCGTCCTTCCAAGGCACAGCGGCCGCATTCCTTGCTTCTCTGTCTAACGAGTCATTACTCATTCTCGCGGCTCTCGCCACCGTTTACATCGTCCTGGGCGTTCTGTACGAGAGCTACATCCACCCCGTCACTATCCTTTCGACACTGCCATCGGCGGGCGTGGGTGCTTTGCTGGCGCTCATGATCTGCCGGCAGGAGCTGACTGTCGTCGCCATCATCGGCATTGTCTTGCTGATCGGCATCGTCGAAAAGAACGCGATTATGATGATCGATTTTGCCTTGGACGCGGAGCGCACCGAAGGCAAGAAGCCATACGAGGCTATTTATCAAGCCTGTCTGTTGCGCTTCCGGCCTATCCTGATGACCACCATGGCGGCGCTCTTAGGCGCTGTGCCGCTGGCTTTCGGTTCGGGAACGGGTTCCGAACTTAGGCGTCCTCTTGGCATCACCATTATCGGGGGCTTGCTGCTCAGCCAGTTGCTGACGCTGTATACAACCCCGGTAATTTACCTCTTCTTCGATGAACTGGCATCCAGGTTGGCCAAGCGCCGTCACGATCGATCTCAGCACAAAGAGGAACGGGATCATGGAGCCGGGTCAGGACCGGAGCCGCTGCCGGCGGAGGGACACTAGCCATGAGCCTTTCGTCACCTTTCATCAATCGGCCTGTTGCGACGGCGCTGCTCACAATAGCCGTCGGATTGGCTGGAGCGGTTGCATTCCGTCTGTTGCCTGTATCTCCACTCCCGCAAGTCGATTTCCCCACCATTAGCGTTTCGGCCTCATTGCCCGGAGCCAGCCCCGAAATCATGGCGTCTGCGGTGGCGACGCCGCTGGAGCGTCAGTTTGGCCGCATCGCCTCCGTAACAGAGATGACCTCTACCAGTGCGATCGGCCAGACCAGCATCACGCTGCAATTCGAGCTGAATCGCAACATTGACGCCGCCG
>DASREJ010000016.1:0-4577 GCA_035652115.1 Bryobacteraceae bacterium | reverse complement strand
TCGATGCCGCGAGTGCGAGGCCGAGCGCAAGATTGTGTTCGCCGCGTTGCGTCATGGGATAGCCGTCGAATGAGGTCGCCACCGCGGCGGGTGAACCGGGCACGCCCATCAGGATGGCCGGGATGGCGACGCCAAATGCCGCCCCAGTGTAGATCGCAGTCATGAAAATCAGCGACGACAGCAGACTCATCCAAAGAGTCGCCGGCAAAACGATCGCCAGAATCAGGGCAGAAGAAACGCCCGGAATGGCGCCACCCAGCATGCCGAGAGCAATGCCCGGAATGGTGAGCAACCAGGCGCTATAGGAACTCCCCAGCAGGTGCAGGGACGATTGCAGTGCTTGCCAATCGATCACAGGCTGCCCCATACGATACGGGCGACAGCCATAGGCATCGGAAATGTCAGCAAGGTCAGCGCCGCGAAGCTGAGAGCTGCCGCAATCCCCACCGAGAGAGACGACAAGACTAGGACGCGGCGCTCACCGAGCAACCACAGTGTCGCGGCGATAAACAGCAGGGTGGCAACATCAAATCCGATGTACGGTATGGCGATGACGAATGCGCCGAACAAGCCCATGAGTGCCGCGATCGTGACCAGCGAGCCCGATCGGAAGCGGCCATGCGCCGCACTGCCTGACGTCTCAGCCTGCCCCGATAGGGCACCTCCTGCCTCTGTCCGGCCAAAAATCTCCATCGCGCCGATGTAGAGAAGGAGCGCGCCAGCGGCCGCGCCGACCGGTGCTATCAGGATGAGATTACTGAACGTAGGCGATGCAATCGCGGCCGTCCAAATGTACCAGACCACGAAGGCGAGCAAACACGCCGCGAATATCAAATGCTCCCATTCGGGGACGCGCTCTCGCTCCCTCGACATCCTCCGCCCCCGATCAGTACTGTTTATCGAACGCCCGGTGGTGGCGCGATGGTATCGCGTATAGCGGCACGGTCAATGTGGCGGGACGCGAAGGTTGAACGTGATTCGCGGCCGATGCGGCATGGATGTTCGGATCCGACACGCGGCGGCTTCCTCTAGCAAATATCAATGGCTTTATCTAGGTGCGAACGCGTCCGGTCTGGCTGCTCGCAGCGTCAAAGCAATTGGTCAGCAGGGACTGCGAATAGCGCCTCCTGCAAAGCTCAGCTTTTGCGCGCCTTCGAACGTGAAATCACACCGCCGGAGCCAGGGACTGAGCGCCGCTTCGGGTTGCCCTACCGACTTCTGGGGCGAAGCGGACGTCAGCGGCGAGCCCTACCCCTGCCGGTTCCGTAATCTGTCATTATGCGAATCGCGCCTGCGGCCTCGTAGCGACCCCTCTCCGCTCAAAACACCAGGATCTTCACGCCGACCAGGGCGGCAATCAGCGTCACCGCCGCCAGGATCGGCGGACCGGAAGGTGCCCCAGCGGATCAGCACGTAAAGGGAGCCCATGCCGGGATTTCTTTGTCCAGATGAAAAGATTGAGCAGCTCGGAATACGCGGTGTCGCCGGCGTTCAACTCCTGCCTTGATAATACCTAATTAAATATTACGAACCAATGTGAGCGCCTCGTTGTCCGACAAAGACCCATGCTCTTTTCCATAGACACGGGGATAGTAATACTGTTCTACGAATTGTTGCACTCGTGGATCTCTGAATTGATTGGTCACGTGTGCGGCCAACTCCGCCGGCGTCCAGCAATTGTGGTCGATCGGTAGCCGCGGCCGCAACTGCTCCCGAAGGATCGTCCACATTTCCTCACAGCTTGGAATGGTTTCGACCTCCTCTATTTCTCGACCCAATTTCTCTTCCGATCGGTCCCCGACCTTCGACACTTCTGCTTCGGCCTTCTCCTTTTTCACCGTGAGCTTAGAACTTGACAAAAATACGCACCCCACAATCACTACAACAATCGCAACGCATCCAGAGATTAAATAGAGAGGATATTCGTTCCACAAATAACCTGCCGTCTCGGTGTAATCAGCAGACGGGATTGGACCTTGCCCACCTAGCACGAGCTCGCCGCCACTATAATGCAGCACAGTCCGTATCTGCGTTTTGGAATCCCAAAAATAGCGGTTAGCTGAAGGAAACTGTGCGATACCGCCGCGGTCGAATTCGCCATAGGGAGACTGTAG
Source organism: Bryobacteraceae bacterium (assembly GCA_035652115.1). Taxonomy (GTDB): domain Bacteria; phylum Acidobacteriota; class Terriglobia; order Bryobacterales; family Bryobacteraceae; genus Bog-105. The sequence goes on along the minus strand of DASREJ010000016.1, from coordinate 2,463 downwards.
GAACGCCTCTCGTTGAGAACTATCAACGATCAAACCGCCAGTATTTTTCGCGATCTCTTCCAGCTGCGGCCGCTCAATCGTTCGTTCGCCTGAGGTCAGCAAGAAATAGATGCTAACGCCGGAACGTACCGCCAAGTCAATCAAAGCTTTTTGCTCCAACGCATCGTCACTGTAACCATCAGTGAGCAAAAAAATTCCTTTGCGATTCCCAGGATACTGGGATGCCAGTATTATAGCCTGCATCAAAACGCGATTTAACTTAACTTGCGCCGGTCTAGGGGGCTTGACTGCCAATAGGTTGGCGAAAGTCCCTATATTTCGGTCCTCGACGTCGGCCAATTCCAGCTCATCCGAATAAAAGGCAACAGCCATCGGTTGACCGGGCTTCCGACGCCCAATCATTTCAATTGTGCTCAGCTTATTTTGAATGATTTCCGTTTCGCGCCGCGGATCACTGATATCGAGAAGCAAGAAGACTAAGCCATGCCGGTCTGTATCCCTAAACTTTACGATCGCTGGCACGCCCAGGGACCGACCATTGATCTCACCGGAAATCTTTGGCGACGGAATGGCATGAGGCTGCACATCTCGCCAGCGAACTATTGCGACCCCCTGCGTGCTGACAGTAAGGGTTGCCCATATTCCGTTCTGCTGTCGGTTATCCAAAAGAACTGCGCGAGACAGATCTTCGATCGCGGCGCGCGGAGCCTTTGATGCGTCCTCAGGAATAGCTGCGTCGTTACGCTCCTTTGTTGAGGCCAGGGATTCGGCTGTCGCATTCGACATCGCAACGGCGCCAAGCACAAGTCCTGCCAGACCGAGGGTGATTGCCAATTTCTTTAAGGAGGTCGCCCGGACGACCTTCTTAACGATTGGTCCGCAATCATCGCGAAAACGAGTTACGTCAATAAAGCCCGCGCAAGTGATGTGTTCGATGGAGCCTTTCAATCAATTCGCCTCCACTTGTCGTAGTCCAACACATAGTTGCCGCCCCTTTCGAAGAAGCCAGCCTTTATAAAATTCTTTGTTTGCCAAATATGACCTTCACTATCAATCGCAAATCCCCAGGGGCGCGCCTGACCGACAAAGAAACCAACCGCATTCTTCGCCGGAGCACGATCGGCCTGCCAGCCAGGATCCTGTTCATGAATTGCTTTGACAATTTCCTCGAATTTGGCCACTTTGCCAGTGGGGCTGAGCGTCTTTGAATCTGCCAACATAGCTCTCGCCTCACTGAACATCTGATACCCACTCCTGGATAAATCAGTTGTTATCAGCCGCGTTTCGTCTGGCAGATGGGTAAGTGCGTCTGCTCGTACGGTAACCCGTCGAATGCCCCTTACATAATCGGCTTCTTCGGCCAGCCGAGACATCTTGGCGCGGAATCGCAAAAGCTTAATCTCATCGGGCAGTCGCGCCAAATCTTCACTCGTAACTAGCACGACTGATCCCGCACCCAGTGTGAGAACACCGAAAGTCGCAATTCCGCGTTCCAGCTTAGTGAGCGGCTCGCCGGTGAGAACGTTGTAGCCCGTCGCCGCTTCGTAGATATCTTTGCCCTCGGACACCGCCGGCACAAGCGTAAGACCCAGCGACGTCATCCGCACGAGCGATTCGGCCTTTTCCTCGCCGATTTTTTTGATCAAGGCCTCCTCGACGACGCTGGGAGGAAATTCAGCTAGTCCGCGCAATTGCGCAAATTTGCCTGGCAGGCTGTTTTCACGGGAGTCCGGAAACAATTCGGGAAGCGGAATAGATGGCGATGGCGGCTCAATATTTTTGCGCCGCTGTTCGGCTCGATCATGACGGTCTGCCGCCGTGAGCGGCGGCGCGATCGTCTGTGTCCGCTTTTTATTTTCTTCTTCCAGTCTGGCTTTTGCTGCGTTTATATTTTCTTTGATGACCGAAGAAAATGAGCCATTAGGATCCTCCATCAGTGCAACCTGAAACCTGAGGAGCGCAGTGGACCAATCGCCGATGCTCGACCAGAGCAATCCATCTTCATTATCGCGGTGGGCGCTACGTTGGAGGGGCGTGAACGATTTTAGTTCGGGATAAGCGTGAGGTATTGTTGTGCTGCGGTAAACCGGACTTCGATTCGATTTTTCCTCCTGCTTTACCTCCGGCGTGTCCGGCTGACCAAGCTTGCTTGTTCGACCGCCTCGAGTTTCAGCATTCGCATTTCGATTGTCGGCAGGCGAAGGAAGTTTTGGTGTTGGGCGATTGCTGTGGCCATGTTTGTCCTTGCTGATCGCAGCTTGCCCGTCGGGTTTTAGTTTTGTGTTTGGCTCAGCCGGTTTGGGTTCTGGATGCGCAACGTGAGACGGGCCCGTCGGCGAGCACGGACCCGGCGCTCCCGTCCAAACCGCTCCGGCATTCACGATATTGCAAATCCGCTGTGTTGCGACTTTCAACAGATTTGATGACGTAGAGCCGGCTCCGCCGCCACCGACCTGAGACGGT
>DASREJ010000015.1:0-73306 GCA_035652115.1 Bryobacteraceae bacterium | reverse complement strand
GTAGATTGCGATTTCACTACAACCGAGCAAAGCGAAGAGGTCTACGACCCAACGCGATCTGTAATGGTCAACTCGCAGGTGTCCGAAGACAGCACTGGAGCGATTCAGACAGCCGGCATTCCGGGCACACAGGCAAACAGTGCCCGTCCGCCCGCTAAGCCCGCTCAGGCTCCTTCCGGACTTAGCCGCCGCACCGAAAACGTAACCTATGACACGACTCGCACAGTTCGTCATATAAAAGTGCCGCAAGGGGCTATCAAGCGCATATCGGCGTCGGTTCTTCTGGATGAAATGGTCCAGTGGAAAGGCACTGGCAAAAAGCGCCAACGAGTGTTGATTCCTATACCCGCCGACCAGATGAGCGCTATCCGAGACTTGGTATCCGGCACGCTGGGACTAGTGAAGGATCGCGACCAATTAGTTTTGGAGAGTCTACCCTTCGAACAGACTATTTCCGGCGGCAGTCTAGAGGGTGTTGCAATGCCGGAGGCGCCAGCGCAGCCACTGTCTTTGTTGAATAATCGTCGCATCTACATCGGGGCCGGGGCGGGATTGGCCTTGTTGTTGGGTACTGTGGCAATCATGCTGCTAAAGCGCCGCGGGAAAAAAGCGGAACTCACGCAGGCACCACGCGCGCTTACACCGGTGGCGGCAAACGTGCAGCCGGTTACCGACGTCGCAAATCAGGCGTTGCAGCCACAGGAGCAGCCAGTGGCGATCAATCACCAGTTGCCTCCAGTCGCGAAAAAAGTGGAGGCCGTCCGCGACCACTTGCGCGACAGCGTAAAACGTGATCCCGTTTTCGCGGCGAATGTTCTGCGAGGCTGGCTCGAAGAGGACGCGGCGAAAGTCCGGGAGCGAAGCGCATAATGCCCAATCCCACAAGTCCCCCAGAGACCTTAACCGGCATCGAAAAAGCGGCCATGCTGCTTGTGTCCTTGGGAGAGGAATATAGCGCGGAGATCCTCAAGCATCTGTCTGACGATGAAGTCGATACTTTAACGCGCGCAATTACCCGTCTGCCCAAAGTCGCTTCTGCTCAAGTCGAATCTGTCCTCAACGAATTTCACCAAATGACCATGGCGCAGGAATTCGTCTTAAAAGGAGGAATCGACTACGCCCGCAAGATGCTATCGAAAGCGTTCGGCGCCGACGTTGCAAAGCGCTTGAACGACCGTCTTGCGAAGATTGTCGGTATTGAAAACGCGGCGTTTGACATCCTTCAGCAAGCGGATCCGCAGCAGCTTGCGCGCTTCATTCACAGCGAGCATCCGCAGACCGTCGCCTTGGTCCTGTCACACGTCAATCCAGCTCAAGCCGCTTCTCTTTTGTCATCTTTGCCTCCGAAACTGCGATCCGACGTCGCTCTTCGCATGGCCACTTTGGATCGAATTTCACCCGAGATCGTGCATAAGATCGCCACGGTAATAGGTCACAAGATTAAGGCGCTTGGTCAGATCAACCGAGAATCTTATGGCGGCGTCCGGGCAGTCGCGGACATGTTCAATCGTCTCGACAGTGGCGCGAGCAAGGCCATTTTGGCCGACCTCGAAAGCCGCGACCCGGCTGTATTCGAGGCCATACGCGAATTGATGTTCGTGTTTGAAGATCTTCTTTTAGTGGATCAAGCCGGTATTAAGGAGATCACTGGTCGTGTTGATCGAAAAGTTCTGACGGTGGCGTTGAAGGGCACAAGCGAGCAATTGCGCAATCACATCTTTTCAACCATGTCTCAACGGGGAGTCGAGATGCTCAAAGAAGATATCGACGCGCTCGGCCCCGTCAAAATCCGCGAAGTGGAAACTGCACAGCAGCAAATCATCGCGGCGGTTCGGCAATTAGACAGCGAAGGAATCGTCAGCCTATCGGGAGCAGGCAGCGAACAGTATGTTGTGTAAGGTTGCAACGCGTCCTGAGGACGCTAAGCCGATCGTGCTTCGGCAGCTTCCGCGTTCGAGCGGAAGCGCCATAGCGCCCCTGCGTTCAGATTCGCAGGCCGAAGTGGCCGAGCTGCAGCGGCAAATTTCGGAGTTGCGAGCGGCGCATCATACTGAATTGGCCCAGGTGAAACAAAACGCATTTCAGGAGGGTTTGCGGCAGGGCCGCGAGGAAGCAAATTCAGCGATTCAGGACTCCACCCAAAAGTTAGGAACCACACTGGCGGATCTAGGGGCGTTTAAACGAAAGCTAAGGCTTGAGGCCGAACGGGAGGTAGTAAAGCTCTCATTAGCAATTGGCCGCCGCATACTGAACCGCGAACTGGCAACCGACCCCGACGCGCTGCAGGGCGTCATCCATGCCGCTCTTTCCAAACTGCAGAATCGCGATATCTGGCAAGTGAGAGTGAGCCTCCAGGCTGTTGACCTCACGCGTGCCTGTCTCGATCGCGCGGGTCTTGCGGACACCGTCAAAGTCGTGGCCGACCCGACGTTGCAGCCCGGAGATCTGTTGATCGATACGCCTTCGGGCGAATTGGATGCATCGGTTAACACGCAATTGCACGAAATCGAACGCGGTTTCGCCGAAAGGCTTGCCATTCGATGACGACAACTGAAAGCCCGATCGACTTAGCTTCATACGTTGCCGATCTGCAGCAATTTGATTTGATCCGTTCGCGTGGCACTGTTACGGATGTCACGGGCTTCTTGGTCGAATCTCAGGGTCCAGCAGCGCGTATTGGCAGTTTTTGTGAGATTCGAACCGGCGAGCAGCGTCTTATCCGTACTCAGGTTGCCGGTTTTCGAAACGGACGCATACTGTCGATTCCGCTCGAAGAGATAAATGGCCTACAGCCTGGAGATCCAATTTATGCGCGGCCGCAAGATTCGCAGCTTGCTGTAGGTCCCGGCCTGTTAGGCCGTGTCCTCGATGGATTCGGACGGCCGATCGACGGTGGGCCTCCGATTGGCGGCAATCTAAAGCAAAATCTATTTGCAGATCCCCCGGGGCCTCTTGAGCGGGAACATATTTCGAGCCCTTTAGTGACGGGTGTACGGGCCATCGACGGGCTTTTACCCTGCGGACTGGGCCAACGCATCGGCATTTTCGGCGGCAGCGGCGTCGGCAAAAGCACTCTGCTGGGAGCGATGTCCCGCCACAATTCGGCCGACGTTTCGGTTGTAGCTTTGATCGGTGAGCGCAACCGCGAGGTGCGCGCCTTTCTTGACCGGGAACTCGGCTCTGAAGGACAGAAGCGCTCCGTTGTGATCGCGGCTACATCGGACCGTCCCGCACCGTTACGCCTACGCGCCTGCTTTGTCGCTCTCGCAGTTGCCGAATATTTTCGCGACCAAGGCGCCAACGTTCTGCTGGTTCTTGACTCCGTTACGCGGCTCGCAATGGCGCAACGCGAAATCGGTTTGGCCGCCGGCGAACCGCCTAGTCAAAAAGGCTATCCGCCGTCCGTCTTTGCAATGCTTCCTAAGATCTTCGAACGCGCTGGAGCATTCAAAAACGGAAGTATTACAGGCTTTTTCACAGTATTAGTTGAGGGCGACGACATGAATGAACCCATCGCCGACGCCGTTAGAGGCATATTGGACGGTCACATCGTTCTTTCGCGCGAGTTGGGGGCTGCCGGCCACTACCCGGCAATTGATGTCCTCTCGTCGCTGTCGCGCGTCGCGAATGAGATCGCTCCGCCGGACCAACTGGACTCCGCCAGGAAAATTCGCGAAGCGCTTGCAGTCTATCGTCATTCCGAAGATCTGATACAGCTTGGAGCCTATGTATCCGGCTCGAATGCGCGTCTGGATTCCAGTATCAGAGCGCGGGAAAACATATTGAACTTCTTACGCCAGGAGCCAGGCGCTCGCTCGCGTCTCGACGAAACGTTGGCCTCAATGAGTACGATTGCCGGAGCACTATAACAACCAATGAAAAAATTCGAATTTAGGCTCGGCTCCGTACTGCGGATTTACGAGTTGCGGCTCGATCTGGAAAAGGCCAAATTGTCGCAAGCCTTGGCGCAAGAGCAAGAGATTCTGAACTGTATCCTCAGGCGCGCGGAAGAGGTACGTCGGCAGAATGAAGCCATTCGTGAATTCATTGAGTTACGAAGTGGCGACCTCCGCGCTCTAAGCGCCTACAACTTGAGCGCCCAGACTCAAAGCATCGTTTTGCATGAGGATCTCGCGCGCGTGCGACGGCTGATTCGTCTACAACGCGAAAACGTGATTCGCGAGGAGCGGAAAGTTAAGCTCGTGTCCAAGTTAAAAGAAAAGAAGCTATCCGAGTGGGCACGCAAAGTGAATCAGCACTTCGAAACAGATGCTCAGGAAATCTGGCTTGCTGTCCACGCCAACAGTACTGTCGACAAATCTAATTCTGATCGAGTCGGTTCGCCAGCGGCATTAACACAAAGTCCTACGGCCCAACCTAGGCCTCCTATAGAAATCGGAGTTAAGCGGTTTAAAGCGTAAATGTTTATAGCGAAACTTTAGATAAAGTCGGTCTCGGATGAATCCGACGATAAAGTTTCGGGCGATGCGTTCCGAAATAGGAAGAGAGTGGCTCAATTTAACGAACAAGATTTTTCTTGGCGCAAGCACGTAATCGGCCAGAGCCGCGCGATGATGAAGGTCTGCGACATCATCCAACTGGTCGCCTCGAAGCGCTGTACGGTTCTCATTTCGGGCGAAACCGGAACCGGCAAGGAAGTCATCGCCAAAGCGATACATGCAGCCAGTCCACGCGCAGTGCGGCCTATGGTCGCAGTGAACTGCACAGCACTACCCGAGAATCTCATCGAAGCCGAATTATTCGGTCATTCTAAGGGTGCGTTTACCGGCGCCCACGCATCGCGCATAGGTCGCTTTGAACAAGCGAACAAGAGCACCATATTCCTCGATGAAATTGGGGATATTCCGCTATCATTTCAGGCCAAGCTTCTGCGCGTGTTACAGGAACAAGAACTACAGCGCGTCGGTAGCTCCGAAACAGTCAAACTGGATGTGCGAGTCATCGCTGCCTCGAATGTCGATCTCGAAAATGCGGTCGCGGAACGGCGCTTCCGAGATGATTTGTACTACAGATTGAACGTCGTGCCTATTCATCTGCCACCGCTGCGGGAGCGGCGCGAAGACATACCTTTATTGCTCGAACATCTTCTCGAAAAAATTTACGAGTCCGATGCCGCTTCTCCGAAATACATCAGCGACGAAGCGCTCGAATATCTCATGAATCTCGATTGGCCCGGCAACGTCCGTCAACTCGAGCACGCGTTGCAAATGGCCGTAGCTCTCAGCGGCGACCGGACAACATTGCAGATACACGATTTTGCCCCAGTACGTGGGTCGCGAAAATCGGCCGATGTCGAGAACAGCTCTCCCCTGCTCCAACTACCTGACGGCGGTCTGGATTTAGAAAACGTCGTAAGCCGCTTCGAACTCTCGCTGCTCAATCAGGCGCTCGCCGCTTCTGGCGGTAACAAAGCTCGCGCTGCCAACCTTCTGCGCATCAAGCGAACGACTTTGCTTGCCAAAATGAAGACATTGGGCGAACGCGCACAGCTATCCTGCGTTTCCTGAAATAGCACTCCAGGCTCATCTCTTTCGCACATCTACCGAAACGTCCAGACGCGCTCCACGGTTTTGCTCAACATCCATTCCTTATCATTTGTATTTAAGAACTTCGTCTCATCGCGGACGACAGTAAGCCGTTGCGAGTAGGTAGCAATCTCCTTCGCGATCGGCCAATCGGTCGCCCACATCAGCCGTTGTGGACCGAAACTATGGTAAAGACGCTTGACGAGTTCCTGGGAATCGAGCCACGGATACGGCTGTTTTGACAAGGACCAAGTATGTGAGATTTTTACATAAACCTTGGGATAACGTACAAGGGCGATCAGCTTTTCTAACTCTTGTGGGCGATCTACGGGACAGTCGGCCATGTGGTCCACAACCACCATGAGATCGGGGAACTTCTCGACAAGCAGTTGAATATCTGGTATGCGCGTGATCGGCGCCAATACTGTCATCGGCGCCCGAAGTTCATCACAACGTTTCCACAAGGGCGGCATCAGCGGACCGAGAATCCAATCGCCATCGGCGCCTGCTCCTGGACTAAGCCGTACGCCTCTGAATCCGGGTTGCCCGCTAATCGCGGCGAGGTGATCGGGCGCAGCGGGATCCAACGGATCGACACGGCAGACGCCCTGAAAATACTGCGGATACCGCTTAAGCACCGACGCCAGATAGCTGTTGTCGTAACGATAGTGGATGACCTGAATGATCACGGTCTTCGCAACGCCGTTGGCGCGCATTAGATCCAGAAGCATTTCGGGAGTTGCATCATAATCCGGCACCTTTGCCCCCGCTGCGAAGGGAAAACGCGCATCGTGTTTCCAGACGTGAACATGAGGATCGATGATTCGGATCCCGGCCAAACGGTCGGCTGCATCTGCTATGGTTGCTGCGAGCGCCACTACATGTTGTCTCCTGGTCATTAGCTCTAGGATGCCGAAAGGTCTATCAATTTTGTGAGTGTACAAACCTCGCTGCCTGCAATCGGCCGGCGAGCGCAAACCGGCTTAGCGTGGCGATGGGTCGCGGTATTGACGTCCGGACTGTTGGTCTACTTCATTCCGTTTGCTGGACTGACGCCGGTTTCGCGCCATATTCTTGCGTTCTTCATCGCGACAATTATTGCGCTGGTAACCCAGCCGGTCCCGATGGGAGTATCGGTCTTGCTTGCAATGACGGGCCTGGTTCTAACTGGCACCTTAACCGCACCCGCCGCGCTCTCCGGATTTAGCGACGCCACGGTTTGGCTGATCTTCACGGCCTTTCTGTTTTCGCGCGCCGTAACCGGCACGAACCTGGGACTACGAGTAGCATACTTTTTCATTCACCGGTTCGGTTTTAATGCGCTTACACTCGGTTATTCAATTGGATGCTCTGATCTGGTGCTCGCGCCATTCGTTCCTTCCGATACAGCCCGCGGCGGCGGCATCGTATGTCCCATTACCCGCTCCGTCGCGGAGGTTTTGGGCTCGAACCCAGGAACGCCCTCCGGCAGAATGGGAGGTTTTCTCGTCCTTGTTGCGTTCCACACTACTTACGTTGCATCGGCAATGTTCCTCACTGGCATGGCATCGAACCCGCTCATGGCGGACTTCGCGCTCAAGTTGGGTCATGTTGAATTGACTTGGCTCCGCTGGTTTGCGGCCGCTTCAGTTCCCGGATTTCTTTCCCTATTCGTGGTGCCCCTTCTCATTTATCGCCTATATCATCCCCGGCTAACCAACACCGATGCAGCACGCGCACACGCCCGATCCGAACTCGACCGTATGGGCCGTTTGAGCGGAAAAGAGAGTCGCTTGGCTGTAATCATGATGGCTGTTATGGCCGGTTGGATCACCGCGCCGTGGCATCACATTCCAAACGCCTTCGTCGCGCTCGCCGGCGTCTGTGCCATCCTGATCACACGTGTTCTGAGTTGGAACGATTTGCTCGGTGAATCCAAAGCTTGGGACGCACTTATTTGGTTTGCGCCACTAATTATGATGGCGGGAGAGTTGAGCAGACGCGGTGTAACTCAGACGCTCTCGCAATCCTTCTTTGGCTATACAAAACTGCTGCCATGGCTGATCGCATTATTCTTCCTGGTAGCGGCTTACCTTTACATCCACTACGGCTTTGCGAGCATGACCGCGCACATCACGGCACTCTATCCTGGATTTCTTGCGGCCGCATTGGCAACGGGAGCGCCCCCATTGATTTGTGCCCTCGCGCTTGCCTATTTTTCTAACTTGAACGCAGGCATCACTCACTACGGAACGGGCTCGGCTCCTGTCTATTTCGGCACCGGATATGTAAGTCAAAAGGATTGGTGGAAGATCGGCTTTGTGCTCTCCATAGTCAATCTTGTGATCTGGTTCGGAATCGGGATGGCTTGGTGGAAGATCATCGGGTTTTGGTAGAGCTTAGGTCCGTGATCAATTAGAAAATGAAGATCACTGAAATCAGGGACATCGTAGTTCCAATCAAATCCGCCATCGCCAATGCGGTTATCAGCTTCTCTGAGATGACGGCTTCCGCTATTGCGGTTCACACCGATGTAGTGCGCGATGGCAAACCGGTAGTCGGCTATGGATTTCATTCGAACGGCCGTTACGCGCAACAAGGAATTCTGCGCGAACGCATGATAGCGCGATTATTGCGCGCGCATCCCGCATCTCTCCTCAATCAATCGGAAAACAATGTTGATCCAGAGAAGGCTTGGCGTGTAATGATGGCCAACGAAAAGCCGGGCGGCCATGGCGATCGATCTGTCGCTGTGGGAGCACTGGACATGGCATTGTGGGACGCAACGGCAAAAATCGAAGACCGTCCACTCTACCATGTGCTGGCGGACCGCTACAACAACGGCCAGATGGACGATCGCGTTTCGGTGTATGCAGCCGGAGGCTACTATTATCCTGGCAAAGACGTATCCGCGCTAACCGACGAAATGAGGTCTTATTTGGATCTGGGCTACACCACGGTCAAGATCAAAATCGGCGGCGCGCAACTTAAGGAGGACTTGCATCGCATTGAGGCCGTTTTGAAATTGCTTCCTTCGGGAGACTGCCTCTGCGTGGATGCGAACGGGCGTTTCGATCTCACAACGGCGCTCGACTATACCGGCGCGCTTGGCCCTTACAAACTGCGCTGGTATGAAGAGCCGGGAGATCCACTCGATTTCGACTTAAATGCAAAGGTGGCCCAGGCATCTTCGACGCCGATCGCCACGGGCGAGAATCTCTTCGCGATGCAAGAAGCGCGCAACCTGATTCGATACGCCGGCCTCAATCCGGAGCGTGATTTTCTGCAAATGGACCCGGCGCTGAGCTATGGCGTCGTCGAGTACGCGCGAACACTGCAAATGTTGCGTGAGAACGGCTGGTCATCACGGCGCTGCATTCCGCATGGCGGTCATCAAATGGCACTGCATGTAGCGGCTGGCATGGGCTTGGGCGGCAACGAGTCGTATCCAGGAGTATTTCTGCCTTTTGGCGGATTTGCGGATGATGCGCCAATCGAAAACGGATATACCCGGCTATCGGATGCGCCAGGAATTGGCATTGAGCGCAATTCCGATCTGTACGAACTGTTCCGCAACCTTTAATTAAGGTGGAAGTGTGGCGCCGGCTTACATCCGTGTTCATGAATCCGACAATGTCGCAATCATAGTCGATCCAGAAGGCGCGCCCGCGGGCAGCAGCATCACTCCATCTGGCCTTCGCCTCCGTGAATGGATACCGCAATCGCACAAGATCGCATTACACAGTCTGGAGCCTGGGCAACCCGTTTTACGTTATGGCCAGGTGATCGGCTATGCGAATCGCATCATAGAGGCCGGCTCCTGGGTGCGCGAAGATTTTCTCGATCTGCCTGCCGCTCCCTCCTTGAATGAGATGCCGCTGTCCACGGCTGTGCCGGCTCCGCTTCCTCCACTAGACAATTGCCAATTTCTCGGCTTTCGAAACGACGACGGAAGCGTGGGGACGAAGAACATCCTAGGCATTACGACTACCGTTCAATGCGTTGCGCCAACAGTAGACTACGCCGTCCGCCGCATCAAAGCGGAAGTCCTGCCTGCATTTCCGAATGTGGATGATGTCGTGGCGATCACGCATAACTATGGATGCGGCGTTGCCATCGATGCTCCCGGCGCGGCGATTCCGATACGCACGCTAAAGAACATCAGCCTGCATCCGAACCTGGCTGGCCGGCCATTGATCGTGAGCCTCGGTTGCGAAAAGCTCCAGCCACAACGCTTATTCGGTTCAGATCTTCCGATCTTGGGCGAGCCGGACGTGATTCGTCTACAAGATCAAGCCGGTTTCGGTGAGAGTGTAGCAGCAATTCTCGAAGCGGCCGAGAAGCGCCTTGCGATCTTAAATAATCGGCGTCGGCAACCTTGCCCTGCTTCCGCGCTCTCGGTCGGCTTGCAATGTGGCGGCAGTGACGCTTTTTCAGGCGTGACTTGCAATCCGGCGGTTGGTTACGCTGCCGATCTGCTGGTACGCGCCGGCGCGTCGGTCTTTTTCTCGGAAGTAACGGAAGTACGTGATGCCGTCCACTTGCTCACGCCTCGCGCAATCAATAAAGAAGTTGCCCGCGAGCTGATTTCCGAAATGAAATGGTATGACGATTACCTGGCTCGTGGAGCTGCGGATCGCAGCGCAAATCCCACACCGGGCAATAAACGAGGAGGACTCGCGAACATTGTCGAAAAAGCATTAGGTTCCATTGCAAAAGCGGGCAGTTCCGCAATTATGGCTGTTGCTAAGCAAGGAGAGAAGGTCACTCAGCGCGGCCTCGTATTCGCCGCCACCCCCGCCAGCGATTTCATCTGCGGCACACAACAACTGGCGTCAATGAACCTCCACATTTTTACGACCGGAGAAGGAAGTCCGTATGGATTAGCGCTTGTTCCGGTGATTAAGGTTTCATCGCGCACCGCGCTTGCTGAAAAGTGGCATGATTTGATCGATATCGACGCCGGCCGCATCGCTACGGGTAAAGCAACGATCCAAGAGGTGGGTTGGGAAATTTTCCGCTTCTTATTGGATGTCGCCAGCGGAACTAAGCGCACTTGGGCCGATCATTGGGGCCTTGGCAACGCAATAATACCGTTCAATCCAGGACCCGTGACGTAAATCAATCTTCTGCGCTATTTGAAGAGCGCCAGATCGATCGCTTCCCCCATAGCTTTGTAGCCGGCATCGTTAGGATGCAGGTGATCTCCGCTGTCGTATTCTGGCAGCATACGTGTGGGATTAGCCGGATCCCGAATCGCTTTCTCAAAATCGACAACGCCGTCAAACGCTCCGCTTGAGCGAATCCAGTCGTTCAGCCGTTCGCGCTCCTTCTCTTTTTCTGGCGTGTAATAGCCCTTCGCCTTCGCAACTTCGAACGGAGTTAGCGTACCACCGAAAATTTTGATCTGTCGTTCGTGAGCTCGTTCGATCATCTGCTTTAGCCCCGCAATCAAATCGTCCGCTGTCACAGTTTCGGACAAAGGAGCGGAACTTCCCGCGTGTCCAAGATCGTTAATGCCTTCAAGTACGATGATGTACTTCACTCCCGGCTCGGCGAGAGCATCACGTTGAAAGCGCGCCAGAGCATTGACTCCGAATGCCACCCGGCCAACCGCATCGTGTAAGATTCGATTGCCGCCAATACCGGCATTTACTACCGCAAGATCGCGACGTGATGCCAATAGCCGGTCGGCCAAAACGTTAGGCCAGCGTCGGTTCGCGTCAACCGTTGAAGCCGCGCCGTCCGTAATAGAATCGCCAAAAGCGACCACCGTGGCGGAGGGCTCGCTGGCGGCTACGTCCACCCCGGCAAGAAAGAGCCAGGAATTTATTGTGGTGGCATCGGGAAGATTAGGGGCGCCGGTTGCATCTCCCGACACGAGATATGTTTTCTGCCGCGCATCGTAATGAATGCCCGCGGCGCTTGTTTTCTTGGGCACAAATAAGCTGATGCAAAGATTGCCGGCTGCCGGAACGCTTAGTTCAACAGGATCGCTCAAAAATGGTGCATTCGGAGGGATGCTAAATGCAGCTCTGCCACCGAAGGTCACCGTGTGATCGGAACCAGCCACAAGCTCTGAACCGGCGCCGCAGTTTGCCACGTGAACGGCTCCGATTTCTACCGATTCTTCCCCGAACTGATTTGAGAGCCGCAGCCGAATGGTATTCCCCGCAAGGCTCGTATGCACGATTTCGCGAACCGTCTGGTTTTCGAGCTCCAAATGCGCAGCGGCTCGCTCCGTTTGAGTAGCCATTTGAGGCGAAGCCGGAGCGGCCCATGTCGCCACCCAGTGAGTCTGTACCGGCGCAGCATAGAGTAGCGCGCCGGCGGCGCAAGCGGTGAGAATAGCCAAGTAATTTCGCATTGAATTTAACGGGTCAATCTATAAAGATATATGGCAACGCGTCGAGTTTGCTCCGCCTGACGAGCGAGATTGATGGTTTCGCCGGGAGCGTGCGCGCCGCCACCATATGCTCCCAGGCCCGAAATACCCGCAGTATACGGCGCGACGAATGACAGATCGCCCGCGCCCCTGTGAGCCGGGTCGAATGGTTCCATGTTGTCCATGCCCAGTGCCCGATTTACTTCATTCAGTTGATGCAGCAATTCGCGACCTGCATCCGTTTCGGGCATCGAAGGATAACCGTCCTTAAACGTAATTTCGCCGGAGGTGCCGGGAAGATGCTCCGCAATAATCCGGCGCATCGCATCTTGCACACGATGATATTGCTCGTCGGTCACTGTGCGGAGGTCGCCCACGGCTTGAGCTTGCGCCGCCACCACATTCGTTTTGCCGGTAGCTGTCGCCGTTGCGGTTGCCGGATCGTAGCTGGTCGAAGTTCCTCCTGCAATTACGCCAACATTGTAAGTAAGTCCGGGTTCCCTCAATTCTTTGTCGAAGCGATCTAAGATCCGCGCCATTTCATAAATCGCGCCGTCTCCCACGTTTTGGCCAAAGACGCCGCTCGAATGTGCCGTCTTGCCAGTTGTTTTTAATTCCCATGTATAGGCGCTTCGTCGCGAGATGGAAGCCGCATCGTGTCCTTGTGCCTGGACACCGCCCTCGAACTCCAAGGCAGCATCGCTTTGTTTCCCAGCATCAATTAGGTCACGGCGCGCAATGGATAGAGGCTCGCCCGGACGCTCCTCGTCACCCGTGAGGAACACTGTAATGGTCGCGCCGTCCAAATCATGATTTTCGTTGAGTGCTTTCAACGCTCCCAACATGATCACGAGTCCGCCCTTCATGTCTGCGGCACCCAGTCCCTTTGCTCGTGTATCGCTGATTCGCTCGAATTTCTGAAATGGACTGTCGGCCTCGAACACGGTGTCCATATGCCCGATCAGGAGAACCCGTTTACCGTGAGTACCCTTTCGTTCGCACACCAGGTGACCCGCGCGATGCACTTCCTCCATTGGTATAAAACGGCAAGTGAATCCCAGCGATTCAAATTGCGGGCGCAAGACATCGGCCACGCGGCGAACCCCCTGCGGATTTAGCGTGCCGCTGTTGATATCTACCAGTTGTTCCAGCAGCTTCTCTTCAATTGGCTGATCCGAATTTACTGTGGCAACGATTTTTTGTTCGACAGGGGTAAGTGTCTGCGCGTACACCGATGCGGCAAGAGTCCAAAAGAGCAACAAGCGTTTTCCTGGCATGCTCGTTTAGTGTACTGGACAGCGGTGCTTTACTTCGATTGATCGACCAAAGCTTCAACCAATCCGTCCACCGTATGAACCCCGGCTTCAGCCGCAATCGTTAAGCCGTAGTTCCGTAGAGTTTCCGAAGTAGCAGGGCCGATAGTTGCTAGCTTCGTCTCTTTCAGAACATCCGTTCCGACGATATTGACCAGATTCGTAACAGCCGAGGAGCTCGCAAAAGTCGTCCAGTCCGGATAAGGGCGTTGAAAGACAATACGAGCTCGTTCCGGTGCCTCCTGGGGCAGAATGTTGCGATACGCTTCAATGACGTCCACTCGGGCTCCTTTTTGACGCAGCGCGGGCGCTACTACGTCGCGCGTCATGGCCGCGCTAGGAATCAGGATGCGGGTGCCGGGCAAATTCTCCGACGCGAATGCTTCCACCAGCGACTCGGCAATATAGTGTTCAGGGACAAGTTGGACCCGGAAGCCTTTTGCCTCCGCGGCCTCGCGCGTCGCGCTGCCGACAGCAGCGATTCGCGCCATACTCCGGCGGCCGGCACGCCGCATTTCGCCCGCGAAAGCATTCACGGCGTTTGCGCTGGTAAAAATAATCCACTGATAGGCATTGGAACGCGCGGCGGCGCGGAGCGGTTCGGGGTCTTTCGGTGGCGCGACGCCGATCACCGGCACAAGAATGACTTCGGCGCCTTTATCGCGCAGCGGACGCGCGAGATCCTCAGCCTGATGAGTTGCGCGCGTAACCACGACGCGCATCCCTTCAAGTGGATTCATGATTTGCTTTGAGCCAGGACATCGGCGGCGCCGCGCTCGAACAATCGCTGAACGACAGCTTCGGCCAACCGGCCTGGGTGTTCTGAATCTATTGCCTTTTCGCGCAGGACTCGCAAGCCGTCGGGAGAAATGACGATCGCTGTCAGCATCCACTTGCTGTCGACCCTCTCAGCGAACGCCCCCATCGGTAATTGGCAGCCGCCACCAAGCCGTTGCAGCACATCACGCTCCGCTTCAACCGCCAAACGACTGTTGCGGTGATCGAGAACACGACAGATTTCTGCGGCGGGATCGTTTGCGCGAGTCTGGATTGCCAATGCACCTTGCCCCGGAGCCGGGCAAACTTGATCGGCGGTTAGAATTTCAGCAATCTCGCTTTCAAAGCCGAGGCGTTTCAATCCCGCTGCCGCCAGCATGATGGCGTCAAACTGGCCCTCTCTCAATTTTCGGAGGCGCGTATCCACATTTCCGCGGACGGGCTCAATGAGTAAATCCGGACGCAGATGACGCAATTGCGCTGCCCGGCGCTCCGAACTGGTTCCGAGACGAGCGCCTTGTTTCAAGGCCGAAAGCGTTGAGCCCACAAGTGCATCATGCGGATCTTCGCGTTCCGGTATGGCCGCGAGGGTCAACCGGGGGGTGATTTCGGTCGGCAGATCCTTCAGGCTATGTACGGCAATGTCAATCGATCCGTCAAGAAGAGCTTGCTCGATCTCCTTGGTAAAGAGGCCTTTGCCGCCCGCTTGAGTAAGCGATGCCGTCTGTAGATGGTCGCCGGTGGTCTTAATGATTTCAATGCAAGTATCGATGGAGATTCGTTTCAGCAGTTCCGCGACATGACCTGCCTGCCACCGCGCCAGCGCCGAGCCACGTGAACCTAACGTGAGTGTTCGAACCTCCGTTCGTCCCGCGGCCATCTATTGACGCTCACGGAGCCGGAAAATACGGCGAACTGCGCTGACCAGCTCCCTTTCACCTGCCTCTGCTTCGGCTTCTTGTGCAGCGGCGTGCCGGCGCATCTCTGAGATGGGGCCGTGCGCGATCTTATTTACAATGGCGCGCGTCAGAGCCTCCACAGTCCGTTCCTGATCGTCGGTCAAGACGCCCAGGCGACTCCGGTAACGCTGCAGGGCGTCACGGCGGATTTCTTCTAGCTGCTCCTGCAAGCTGACGATCGTCGGCGTCACCTCGCGTTCGCGTAAGCGCGCTTCCAACCGGCCGACTTCTTCCGCGACAATCTTTTCCGCCGCTTCAGCCACTTCCTTGCGCGCTTGCAGATTGCGATCAGTCAGACGCTGCAGATCGTCTATGTCGTAAAGAAACGCGTGCTCGATGCTGTTTATTGCGGGATCGATATTGCGCGGAACGGCGATATCGATAAGGAACATCGGTTGGTTCTTTCGTATTTCGATAGCGCGGCGTATCATCTCGGGCGAAATTACGTAGCCCGGAGCGGCTGAAGAAGCGATTACGATATCCACTTCGGGCAAGCGCTGCTGAAAGCGATCGTAGGGAACGATCTCGCCGCGAAATAACTCGGCCATCTCGCGGGCGCGTTCGGTAGTCCGGTTAGTGATGAGGATTTCCGAAGCGCCGGCACGCAGCAGATGACGCGCGGCCCCTTCTGACATCTTGCCGGCCCCGAGAATGAGAACGCGCTTTTTATTGAGTGAACCAAAGATCTCACGGGCCAATTCGACTGCAGCATAACTGACCGACACTGCGCTCTGACCGATTTCCGTCTCAGACCGAATGCGCTTGGCCACGTTGAAGGCGCGCGTCAAAACCGCATCGAGCATCGTTCCGATAAACCCGTGGTCACGCGCCTGCTGGAACGCCTGCTTAAGCTGGCCCAGGATCTGGGGCTCGCCGACGATCATGGAATCAAGGCTGGCGGCTACCCGAAACAGATGGCGAATCGCGGCGGCGTCTTCGAGAACGTAGAGATGAGGTTGAAGAGATTCGGCAGTCAGCCCCTCGCGCCCTGCTAAAAGGCCTTGCAGCAAAGTGTCCACAGGCAAGTCAGCGGGTAAAGCTGCTGCTACTTCGACGCGGTTGCAGGTAGAGAGGATCAGCGCTTCACGAACGCCGCGGCCTTGCAGAAGGCTGAGAGCGGCCGGAATTTCCTCCGCGCGAAAAGCGAGTTTTTCGCGGATATGTACCGGGGCCGTGCGGTGATTGATGCCGGTAAGCGCCAATTTCATCGTGGCCACGCGATCTTGAGTCCTACGTGCGTGGCCCAAGTAATGATGGAGCAGCCAAGCACGCTGACAGCGAGCCAAGCGATGCGGCGTCCGCGCCAACCCGCTGTAATGCGCAGAAAGATCATGGCGAGATAAAACGCCCAGGTGAATAGAAAGAACCCGATTTTCGGGTTCAAGATCCATTGCGTTCCGCTTTCGATGAATGCCCAAACTACTCCGGTGACTGTGCCGATCGTGATAAAAACAAAACCCGCGTTCATTGTGTGCGTGATGAGGCGGTCGAGCGTAGCCAAAGGAGGCAAACGGTTCGACGAAGGCGTAACCGCCTTGCGCTTCAGTTGGCGTTCCTGCAGCAGATAGTAAATGGATGCCACCGCGGACAAGATGAGTGCAGCATATCCAATGAGCACCGTCGAGATGTGCGAGACCAGCCAAATGTTTCGTACCTGCGGACTGGTCCACGATGCCAGTGGGAACTCGGTGGCCCCGATCAGCGTCATGAAGAACACGATGGGGAAGATACAAACACCCAAGATGGCGACGCGGTAATAACTGTAGGCAAGCAGAAAAAGAATGCCTATCAAGAAAGCACAGATGGAACTCGTCTCATAAAAATTGTTGATGGGGAGGTGGCCCGTTTCAGCGCGCAGTTCCACTAAGGCGACGAGGTGGAACACGGTTCCCGCTCCAAACGCGATCAGCGCAGGTGCGAACAGACGAGTGGTCTTGCTGAAGACGTAGACCAGCGCATACAACAGGCCCACAGAATACAGAGCCGTGGCTGTACGCAGCCAGACAACGCTCATAACTGGATTCAATTTTCAGTATAAAAGCTCCGTGCAGCCGTATCTGCGCGGCTGCGGCGAGCGCGTGTATTGGATCATCTTAGTGGCAGGTGGTGGTGCTAACGCACCAACAAACACAAATTCCAGGCAAAGGAGTTAAAAACGCTTCATGAGTAATTTGTTAGAAGGCAAAAGAGCGATCATCACGGGCGCTTCTAAAGGCATCGGTTTCACTGTCGCAGAAGCGCTTTTAAGCGAAGGCGCAAATGTCGTCATATGCAGTCGTAATGAGGCGCAACTCAAACATGCGCTGGATGCGTTGCGCAAGAAAGCGCCTGCGCGAAAGATAGCAGGCACAACAGCCGACGTCGCGCGAAGCACAGATGTAAAAAATTTGTTCGAGTTTGCGGATAAAGAATTAGGCGGACTGGATGTCCTGATCAACAACGCCGGCGTTGGCTTGTTCCACGCTGTCGATGAACTGACGGTGGAGCAATGGGATCAAGTCATCGGAACAAATCTGTCAGGCGCGTTCTACTGCAGCCGCGAAGCAATACATCGCTTTAACCAGGTTCGCGGCGGTTCCATCATTAATATCAGCAGCTTGGCGGGTAAGAATCCGTTTGCCGGCGGCGCAGCGTACAACGCATCGAAGTTCGGCTTGAATGCTCTTAGCGAGGCGACGATGCTCGACCATCGCTACGACAACGTGCGCGTAAGCTACATCATGCCCGGAAGCGTGGACACAGATTTCTCGGGTGAGGAGCGGAAAACGCGCTCGGAATGGAAGATCGCGCCGGAGGACATCGCCGAGATTGTACTAACCATTTTGCGAATGCCGACCAGAACGTTAATTAGTCGAGTTGAGGTGAGACCTTCCAGACCTCAAAAGAACTAATCAGAAAACACCGAGGAATAGGAGACGCAAACATATATTCAGGAAACCGACGCCTCTGACGATGAAGGGAGTAAGAAGCGATGTTCAAGTTTTTTGGTACGTCGCTTGCTTCGTGATAGACGAAGCGCAAAACAGAGGCTGGAATCCGGTCGGTGTACCGATCATTCCGGCAGGCAATAGAAGGAAGGATCTGTATATATGAGCCGGCTACGAAAAGTGCTGGACCCAACCCGGACAGGCAAGGACGCCGAATCGCTAGAGCGGACGCTGCTGAAGTTAGTGGTGGGCCAGGACGAGGCGATAGAGCAGATCGTAAATATTTATCAAATGCATCTCACGGGTTTATCGGCGCCGAACCGGCCCGTTGGGAACTTTCTCTTTTTGGGACCCACCGGTTCAGGAAAGACACGAACCGTGGAAGCGACAGCCGAAGCGCTGGTGCAGAACCCTCGCGCGGTCATCAAGATCGATTGTGCTGAGTTCCAGCACAGTCACGAGATCGCAAAGCTGATCGGCTCGCCCCCAGGATATTTGGGACATCGCGAGACCCATCCTCTTCTGAGCCAAGAGGTGATCAACCAGCACCACTCGGATACTGTCAAGCTCAGCTTCATCCTATTTGATGAGATCGAGAAGGCGAGCGATGCGCTTTGGAACCTTTTGCTAGGCATTCTCGATAAAGCGACCCTAACGCTGGGAGACAACCGCAAGGTCGATTTCTCGAAGGCCATGATCTTCATGACCAGCAACCTGGGCGCAAGCGAGATGAGCGCTCTCATTACCCCTAAATTGGGCTTCGGTAAGAACTGGGCCGCGCCCGTTGAGAATGGCACAACCGAGCAACTGAACAAGAAGATGTCCCGAAGTGGCATCGAAGCGGCACGCCGGAAGTTCACTCCGGAATTCATGAACCGAATTGACAAGGTAGTGGTCTTCAAACCCTTGGGCGAGCCGGAACTGAGACGAATCCTGGACCTGGAACTAGGCCAAGTGCAGCAGAGAATACTGCAATCGCCGGTTGAAAAGGCGTTCGTTTTCACCGTTTCGAACAGCGGCAAGGACTTCCTTCTAGCCGAAGGCACAGACGTTAAGTACGGCGCCAGACACTTAAAACGCGCGATTCAGCAGAACCTGGTGCATCCGTTGTCCAACCTGCTGGCAACCAATCAGGTCACCACCGGAGATTGGATTCAAGCAGACTATGATACCGAGCACAACCGCCTGTTCTTCACCAAGGAAGCGGAAGGCCTGGAAATCCACGCCATGGCGAAGATTCTGGGTGAAGAAATGCCACTCGTCAAGGTGGCTGCCGCCGCCTGCCCGGCACCGGACATGGCAAAGACTGTCAGCGTCGGGAAATCGAAGAAGTGAAGACCCGATTTTTTCCATTGGCACTGCTGCTTGTGACTGCGGCGACTGTGTTGCCGGTGCAAGCTGCAGTGCCAAGCCACGCAAAAACTCACAAAGTCAAGAAGCACAAGCGCATCAAGCACAATAGCTGATCACTAGTGGGGCGATCCCAGACCGTTCACCAGGATTTCGGACAACGCCGAGATCAGCAGGTCGCCTACGTTGTCCGGGCCATAATCGATTTCCGGAATATCTTCCACGGTTATTGCCATCGCAATCGGCCCTTTTTTGGAATAGATGATGCCGACATCGCTGCGCAGATGATCGAGAGAGCCCGATTTGCTGGCGATCGGGACATCCTTCATATCGCGGCCGATGCAGTTATGATCGCGCTGGCGCTTCATAATCGCCAACATCTCGTCAGATGCTTGCTTGTTGACCAGCTCGCCGCGGTAAAGCTTTTCGAGCAATATCAGCATCTCTTGCGGACTGCTGCGGCCTAAACCCCATTTCTTGTTCTCGGGTTTGGCACCCTCGTCGGTAATGCCGCTCGGATACGGCTTAAGCTTGTTTCCATCGCCTAGAATCTTGCGCATCACGCGGGTCTGTTGCAGCCCGAGCTGTGCCATACGCGCATTGACGGCGTTTCCGGAGATTCGATTCAAGATCAGATTCGTTGCCGTATTGTCGCTCAGGACAATCATCAGATCGACGACGTCCCGAAACGGCAGTTCATCCCCCGCTGAAAGATCCTGCAAAACTCCAGTGCCCGTGACCTTTTCTTCTTCCGTAAGCTTGATCGGCTCCGTCCACTTCAACTTGCCTTCCGAAGCTTCATAGAAGCACTCGATCATGATTGGGAGTTTAATGGTGCTGGCGGTGCGGACGGGTTGGTCCGCTCCAAGTGCATACGCTCTGCCCGTTGCCAGATTTTTGGCAGCGATTGTGACCGTGCCGGGGAATCCCGCGATACGCGCCTTGACTGCGGAATCCAGGCCGCCGTCCGGCTTATCTTGAGCAGCCACGGAGCCGGCAACAAGCAGGAAAACAGCACAAACTTTAGAGACCATCCGCTTATGATCTCATCGCTTACTCAAGCAAGGATGACCGGACCAGGTAAAGCGAAGCGGCCAATCGGCGCACTCGCGGATCCCGATGCGAGGGGTAATGGCGACCTCGAATAAAGGTTTTTCTTTCCAGCACCGAATAGTGAGTGGGCCAGTGTCGAAACGAGCGCCGTATTGCTCCCGTGTAATGGCGAGCGCTTGCGTCAACTTGCCGGGGCCGTTCGTTAATCCACACCGCGGACCGTTCCAATTCCGGCGAACGTGCATTTGATCGAGGCCTGCAAGCGGCTCGAGCGCTCGAATAAGGACGCAGCCAGGACTGCCTTCGCGATCCGCCACGACATTCAAGCATTCGTGCATTCCGTAGATGAAATAAACGTAGGCGCGGCCGGCGGGACCGAATAGAACCTTCGTTCGTTCCGTGAGTCCACGAGACGCGTGCGCGGCGAGATCATCCAATCCCAGGTAGGCTTCGGTCTCGACAATCATTCCGGCGGTTTCATCATGAACCAGGACACAGCCGAGCAGCGCGCGGGCAAGCTCGATGGCCGGCTTTTCGAAGAACTCAATCGAAAGCCGGCACGTAGCGCGACGAAGTGCCGGAATTTGCAGTGATTTGTCCTGCAATGTACGCTAGAACATTAGCACGGACGTGCGCCAATGCGACTATTCACCGCTATCGATCTTCCCTCCGAGATTTTACGTAGACTGGAGCGCCTTTTGAGTGCGTTGCGACCGGAGGCGTTGATCAAGTGGAGTCCACTCGACAACCTGCACGTGACTACAAAGTTCATTGGGGAATGGCCTGAACAGCGCGTTGAGGAGTTGCATAGCGTTTTGCAGCGAGCCACGCGGCGGCAACCATTTGACGTCGAGTTGAAGGGCCTGGGTTGGTTTCCGAACGACCGTTCGCCTCGCGTGCTTTGGCTCGGCGTAGAGGGTGGCTCTGAACTGCGTGCTCTGGCGCGAGAGACGGAAGACGGGCTGACAGCTTTGGGTATTGCCAAAGAGGA
The DNA here is from genome assembly GCA_035652115.1 of Bryobacteraceae bacterium. Lineage (GTDB taxonomy): Bacteria > Acidobacteriota > Terriglobia > Bryobacterales > Bryobacteraceae > Bog-105. The sequence continues at coordinate 52,026 of DASREJ010000015.1, read as the reverse complement.
ACGGGAGTTTTCAGCGCATCTAACGCTGGCGCGCATTAAGAGTCCGGTGCCACTGTCTAATCTGCGAACGAAAGTGCAGGAGATGCAGCCTGCAGCTATGGGCAAGTTTTCCGTGTCTCATTTCTCACTATTTCGCAGCCGGCCAGGGACGAACGCGAGCATCTACGAGAAGCTGATGGATTATCAATTCGAATCCGCCATGGCTGCTTCCTAGATCTGAATGGGCCCGGTTCCGCAGTTACTGTTGGTCTCGGCGGTAGCTTATCTCGTCGGGGGGCTACCCTTCGGATATTGGTTTGTGCGGCTCACGTCTGGCAAGGATATCCGCACGATGGGAAGCGGCAATATCGGCGCCACGAACGTACATCGAACACAAGGCGGCAAGGCCGGCGTCATCGTGCTTCTGCTGGACATTCTGAAAGGTTTTATCGCAGTGTTTATCGGAGCGCTGGTTGCGCCCAACAACGCGACGGCGCTCGGGTTATCCGCAGTTTTCGTGATGCTCGGGCATTGCTATCCAGTGTTCTTGCGCTTTAAGGGCGGTAAGGCAGTGGCTTGCTTTGTGGGTGCTTTCCTCTACATTGCGCCGGTCGCTCTCGGGATTGTGCTGCTTCTGTTCGTTGCCATTGTGGCGTTATGGAAATACATATCGCTGGCCTCTATAGCCGGGGCGCTGATTTTCCCGTTAGTATTCTGGATCATTTACCGGCCGGCAATCGTTTTATTGGTCGCCTGTATCTGCTGCAGCTTGCTAATCATTTACCGGCACAAGGGAAATATCGCACGGCTGCGAAACGGGAAGGAGAACGTTTTCTCGCTTAAGGGCGGGAAGGCTTGACGCGGCTTTGCATACTGGGCGCCGGCAGTTGGGGTACGGCACTCGCGATTGCACTGGCGCCACGTTTTGAATCCATCGCATTGTGGGCGCGCGATCCGGAACGCGCAGCGGCGATACAGGGCTGCCGGCAAAACGAACGCTACCTGAAAGGTTTTGCCCTTCCTGACAACGTAAGGGTATCCGCCCATCTTGGATGCGCAAGGGATGCGGACCTGATGCTCACGGTAATTCCGTCGCAGCATCTACGGCATGTGCTGGTGGAACTCGCACCCCACTGCCCACGTGACCTGAAGATAGTCAGCGCGACAAAGGGCATTGAGGAAGCGAGGCTGCGGCGGATGTCTGAGGTGATCGCCGAGACGCTGCCGAGTCGTCCAGTTGCCGTATTATCCGGACCGACTTTCGCAAAGGAAGTGGCGGCAGGCGAACCAGCGGCGGTCGTTATCGCGTCCGAGGATCTTGAATTTGCCGCTCAGGTACAACGCGCATTTGCCACTCGGGCACTCCGGCTGTATGCGAGCAGCGACGTCATTGGGGTAGAGGTAGGCGCGGCGCTGAAAAATGTGATCGCGATTGGCGCGGGCATCTGCCGCGGTTTGGGATTGGGCAGCAATAGCGTCGCGGCGCTGGTGACGCGCGGATTGGCGGAGATTACGCGGCTGGCGATTGCGATGGGAGGAAATGCGCGGACTTTGAGCGGCCTCGCCGGACTGGGCGACTTGGTGTTGACTGCGACGGGCGACTTGTCGCGCAACCGGTTTGTGGGTATTCAATTGGGCCGAGGCCAGCCATTACCTCAGATTCTCGCCGGCATGAGGATGATCGCCGAAGGCGTGGGTACTTGCCAGGCGGCGTATGCGCTTGGCCAGCGGATGAAAGTGGATCTACCGATCATCCAGAAGATGCATGAGATCCTGTACGACGGAAAGGAACCTCGGCAGGCAATTGGCGAGTTGATGGAGCGCCCTCTGACTATCGAGTAGTCCTGCGTTTGTTTGCCTTTTTATGGTCCAGCCAATAGAAGTAGCCGATTAGGGTTTTGGCGTCAAGGATCTTCCCTGCCCTGACCAGTTCCTGGAGTTCTTGTTTCTTGAACCAGCAGATTTTGATGCGCTCGTCTTCCATAGGCTCAGGGAGGCCCTCTTTCAGGTCCTGGGCAAGATAGAGGTTCATCTTCTCGTCGACGTAACCGGGACTGGCCCAAAAGATTGCCAGCTTTGTCCACTTCTTAGCCGAATAGCCGGTTTCTTCGCGCAACTCCCGCTTGGCCGCGTGCAAGGGACTTTCGCCGGGATCGATGCGGCCGGCCGGCAGTTCCCAAAGATCACGTTCGGCTGGCAGACGGAACTGTTTGACCAACAGGACGCGATCGCCATCGTCCACCGCCATCATGACGGCCGAACCGGGGTGGCGAACGATGGAGCGACGGATTTCAAATCCGTCGGGATCGGTCGCGACTTCATCGACGATCGTGAAGAGCTTATTTCGCAGGACCTCTTTCGACGAGATGACCTTCATCCCTCTAAGTTAACCGCGCGCAAAAACGGGCGTGGTGTCAAGCACGCCACCAAACACTCGGAGAGTTCCGTTGCTGGTGGGCGCGCAGCCGCGCCTTTTCCGCTATTAGGGTAAACGCGAGCTCATTGACTATCGTCTTGACAGCTATCCCCACGGAGTGGAAGATGCTTTCAAGGTGCGTCGTGCGAAATCGAATCTGCCTCACCGCTCTCTTGCTGTCGGGAAGCTGCGCCCTGCTGGCGTTTCGCGGCACCGATGACAACGACTGGCTGATTGTTCCGGGAAAGCGGGTGGGTCCAATCACGGCGGCGGCGACGCACGCTGACCTGGCAAAGATATTCGGGGCAAAGAACATTCAAGACGACGAGATCGTGACCAGTGACATGGGCAGCGAAGATGGAACACGAGTTTTCGGGGACCAACCTGAAATCTCATTAGCGATCTTCTGGTTGACGGAGGCGGCCAACTCGCACATTCGGCGGATCCGGTTTTGTCCCAGCCTGGTAATGCCTCACAAGTGCCGGTGGCATACGGCGGAAGGCATTTCGCTCGGAACGAGCCTCAAGGAACTGGAACGTCTTAACGGCCACGCTTTTGAAGTAAATGGATTCGATTGGGGATTCGGAGGGCTCATCGTTTCCTGGCACGGCGGCCGATTGGAAAAACTGACAAGCAGTTGCGGCGGGTTGAATGTGCGGCTGGACCCTCAGCCCGGGCAGCCTTCGGGCGAGCGCTCACGTCTGCTGGATCTGGTGGAAGGCGACGAGGATTTTGATTCTTCAGAAGCAGCCATGCAGGCGCTGAATCCCATCGTCGACTTCATCAGCTTTTCTTTTCAGAACTGCAAGGGTAGTACGCGGTAGCTTGAGGTTTGGACCTCGTCAGCCCGTATGCGCCGCATACTGTCGACAGGCCAGTGATGTATCAGCGCTGGCCAAGGCTGACCTTCCTTCATTGGCGTTATGACCCGCAGTTAATCCGCAGGCTGATTCCGGAACAACTCACGCTCGATACAGCCGGCGGCGCGGCATGGGTGGGCCTGGTGCCGTTTGAGGTAGCCGATCTGCATCCGCCTTGGGCGCCGTCGCTGCCGTGGATTTCGCATTTCCCGGAGACGAATGTACGGACATATGTACGCGGACCTGGCGGTCAGCGGGGAGTCTGGTTCTTTACGTTAGAAGCCGACCGCCTGCCCGCGGTGATTGCGGCGCGGACATCCTATCACTTGCCTTATCGATGGGCCTCAATGAGAGTGTGGGAATCGGATGAGTGCATTCGGTACACGAGTGAGCGATGCCGATTTTTCTGGCACGGGCACACCGATATATCGGTTAAACCAGGCGAGCCAATGATGGCGGGCCAACTCGACAATTTCCTGACCGCCAGATTCTGGCTTTTCTCAACTCGTGGAAAGCGCGTTTACGCTGCGCCGATCGAACATAAACCGTGGCCGCTGCAGAGTGCGAAGCTAGTGCGACTTGAGGAGAATCTAGTTCAAAACCTGGGTCTGCCGCCGCGGCGGGGCGAACCGCTGATTCATTACTCAGCCGATCTGCAGGTCAAAATTGGAGCGATCCAGAGAGTTGGCTAACTGGGATTCACTTCGTGCTGATCGGCATCAGACCAAGTCTCGCCTGCCTGTTCGTCGGCTTGCGGAGGACGATTTAATTCGCGATGCACAGCGTCATAGATCTCTGTGCGCTCGTGAGAGTGAAGCTGTTCGTCCAGGCGCTGAAGCGCGATGCTGACTACATCGCGATGATGCAGGCGACTCCCGATATTGGGATTCTCCGAAAGTTCTTGCCAAAGCTTATGAACTAGAACAATGTCATTCGGCCAGAGCCGCGGAGGATGCGGCCCGAGGGAGAAAAGGATGGGCTTCGCGCCGTTTGAGGGAACGATCTCCAGCGTGAGCCCGCGGCGTGGTTCGGGGAGTTGCTCCCAGGCCAAGCCGACTTGGCGGGCCTGCTCTTCCGGCGATAGATGAAGCGCGGCGTTGGTGACTATGCGCGATGAATCGAGCTGCTGGGCGGCAAAGAGCAGTGCGCCGTAGTAATCGCGTCCGGGAACGGTGAGCAATTCGACGTGCTTGCCCGCTTTCTCGGCGACGTTGACGACTTTGCTGAAAAGTTCGGTTTCACGGGCGCCGCAGACCTGGTCCGCTGTGGGCTGATATTCGCTCGATGCCAAAAGCCCAACGCGATGAATGACGACAACGACAATGTCCTGCTTCTCCGGCTTTACATCCTGGAGCACGCGCTGGAGGTGCTGAAGGCGATGAATGTCGGCGGCCTCCACCAGAATATTACCGGGACGAACTTTTACATCCTGGACCGTAACATTGGCGCGCTCTTCCAGGCGAAACTTTTCCTGCTCCGCCTCAACTTGAGAACGCTTATGGTGATTCCTCCGCTCGGATATAGCGAAGACGGCAAAGAACGCGACCGTGAACAGAGAGCCGGAAATGGTGGCCGTTTTCTTAGTAACGACGTTCACGATAGCCAGCAAGAACAGGCTACTGGTAATGACAATGAGTCCGAAGGGAATTTCGGTTTTTCCGAAACGGAAATTAAAAGGTACCTTCCAGTCGCGGGCCTGCGGCCGTTTGTAGCGCAGCATCAGCACCGAGAGCGCCTTCATGGCGAAGCTCCAAATCACGCCGAAGGCATACGCCTGGCCGAGCGTATCGACGTTGCCTTTACTGAGAACGATGGTGATGATCTGAAGAACGACGATGGTGTTGATGATGCGGCTGGTTGTGCCATAGCGCGGGTGGGGCTGGCGGAACCATTCAGGTAGAACGCCGTCTTCCGCAATCCGATTGAGAACGCCGTTGGAACCGATGATGGCGGTGTTGACGGCGCCTGAAAGAATGAGCGTGCCGACGAGCACGACAAAAGCGTGGAATAAAAGCTTTATCGGCATCGGGCCGACCAGAAACATGGAAAGGCCGCCGATGAGATTGTCGAGATACTTGCCGCGCTGGCCATCGGGAATTAGCATCACGGCGAAGAACGAGACGAGCGACGTGAAAATCAGGCTATAGAAAATGACGACCAGGCCGGTTTTACGGAGATTTTTCAGTTTCGGAGCTTCCAGTTCGCGATAGACCTGGGCCAGGGTTTCGAAACCGCTCATAGCTAGTAACGAGTGGCCGAGGCCGATCACGATGGCAATAGCGGTGATGGTAGGAAGGACACTTCCCTGCAACCAGCCGAGCGCGCCGGGCCCATAGTGAATGTTGCCCCTGATTGGAAGCGGGACAGGCTGAAAACCCTTAAGCGCCATGGTCAAGACGCACCAAAGGATGAGCATCACCACCATGACAGTGGTGATCTGCATGATCTTCAGGGCTTTTTCGCTGGATTCGTGAATGCCAATGATGTTCTGCCACCAGAAGTAGACGGTGGCGATGAGCGCAAAGCCGCCGGCAAACACGTCCGGCGGAACGTGCAAATAGGCCAAGTGCGTATAGTCGGCGATTTCATTGACGAGTCCGGCAAGATACAAGCCAGCGCTGACCGCGCTGATGGGCCCAGTGAGAACGTAATCAAACATCAGGGCCGAAACGGAAAACTTGGCGAGCGTTCCGCCCATGGCCTCGTGAACAACCTTGTACACGCCCCCACGGACGAACATGCTGCAGCTTTCCACGTAGATGGCGCGAATGGCAAAGCCGAACAGCATGATGCCGAGGATGAACCAAGGCGCTGACTTGCCAATGGCTGTCTCTGCAATCCCGCCAACATAATAGGCGGAAGAAGCCAGATCGCTGAGGACGATGGCCGATGCGCGCCAGAACGAGATGAACGACAGCATCACCGTCGTTGCAACTATGACTTTAGTTTTGGTTGAGGCGGCGGAGGTAAGCGGAGGAGCGGGCGCGCTCAACGAGGACGTTCCCATAAATTGTGACTAAACGACGGTGAGTCCACCAGCTACCTATTTAACAGCACTGCAATGCAAACGTGGGCGTAGTTCTGTAAAGCATAGAAATTATTCGGCCGCATCTTGGGTGCGGCGGGTGAAGATCAATTCATTTTTGTGGGGTCAGGCTGCGATTTGGATCATTTCGTGCGCATTTTCGCGGGGTAGCGTCCCGCGCAAGTCCGCTTTTAGGGGCGCAATGTAATTTGTTTCACGCGTTAGCTTGGCTTCCAGTATCGCTATCTTCAGTTGGTGCTGCTCAGCTTTGCGGGTTTCGTCAGCCGCGCGGCGTGTTTCAGCAGCTTGCGAGCGCAATTCTTTCGCTTCGCGGGCCTGCTGCGAAACGAACCCAATTTCCGCTTTGCGCTTTTCGGCTCTGAGCGTTAGCAGATCCTTGAGCGCCCGTTGAAAGAGCCGCTCGAAGTGCGCATGGTAGCGAACGTAAGGTGCGAGCTCTTTCTGCACCTCCTCGTCAAAGGGACGGTCCATCATGACAATTGTCTGCAGGCTCTGGGCACGCTGGCTCAGCCAGTAATGCTGGGCCATCTTTTCAACCAGGATCTGTTCGGTCGGGGTAGTTGGCTGATGTTCGTCGCGCAGACTTTGTTGGAGCCGGTCAAAATCTTCGGCGTGTTCCCATTCAAGTAACACGAACGCGTGACCGGCGAGTCCGTGACGGACTGCGTTTTTGCTGGACGCGGCTTTACCCGCTTCAGATGAGGGGCCGGTGGAGTGCTGGGCGTTCTCGCGATTAGCTTGAATTTGGTTTTCGGTGGCCACTTAGATTCCTCCTAAAAAGCAAACGCCGGTTTAGACCTTGCGGCCTGACCGGCGTTTGATCATGTCAACTCTCTTATTTACAGTATCCCATGCGGTTGCAAGCGATTTTGCGTAAGAAACTGATAATAAATGGTTTTTAGGTTGTGACCCAAAAAGCGGGAATGCCTGAATAACTTGCGGAGCAGCCACGCCGAAGAAAACCGATCGGCACGGCCATCCGATTAGAGATTCGCGGCTTGCGTTTTGACTATGAATTGACGCCGGAAGCCAGCAACCCGCCATCGACGATGATGCATTGACCCGTGATGAAGGACGCGCCGTCGGACGCCAGGAGGACCGCGGCGCCGACGATCTCGTCGGGGTTGCCGAAGCGGTTCATGGGAGTGCGGAGCAGAATCTCGCGGCCGCGCTCGGTGCCTGATAGTAGCTTCGTGTTTAGCTCTGTGGGAAAGACACCTGGGGCGATGGCGTTGACGCAAATGTTGTCGCGCGCCCATTCAATAGCAAGGCTGCGCGTCAATGAGAGTACGGCGGCTTTGGAGGCACAGTAGGCGGCTACCTCTTGGAAGGCGACGTAGGAGCCCAGCGACGCGATGTTGACAATACGTCCGGCTCCGCTCGATTTGAGCGGATCATAGAAGATTTGGCAAGCGTGCAGAACACCTTCCAAATTCGTTTGGAAGAGGCCGGACCATTCTTCGTCCGATACTTCGACAGTTGGTTTGCGAAACGTGACCCCCGCCGCGTTCACCAGAATATCGATGCGTCCGAACTTCTCAAGCAATAAATCGCGAAACGCGGCGATGGAGCGTCGATCAGTAACATCCACGGCAGCATGAAGAGTCTGCCGGCCCAAGCTTTTGATCTCTTCGCAAACGCAGGTCAATGAGTGCGGGCGGCGGCCGCCCGGAACAACATCGGCGCCGTGCGCTGCAAGCCCCACACTGATCGCTTTTCCAAGGCCGGAGGCGCCCCCGAGAACGATAGCTACACGGCCGGTCAAGTCGAAGCAGTTTTTGCTCACGGGCACTCCTTTAAACGGCCGATCAATCTCTTAGAGTAATCGAGCCGAATGCATTAATTCAAATCGCCAACAAATTCGGGATTAGAGGAGTAGCTAGGTTCCGAGAGACCCAGGAAGGGAAACGCCGAAATGTTTATATAGCACAAGCGCTACGCTGCCTCGCAGGCGAGTGAGTTCGCCATCCCGAGCGGGAATCAGCGCGACGGGGAGAGTGGACAGTTTTTGTTCCTGTATTTCACTTTTGATGCGGGGCTCAAAACGGGCCCAGGCGCTGGTGAAGTCGCCGACGAACAGAATTGCTTCGGGATCGAGTCCAGCGATTATCATGCGCACGCCGCGCGCAAGCTGCGAAGCCATTTTGTCCAATGCCTTGATCGCGAGGGTGTCGCCCTGGTCAGCCATAGAGAGCAGAGCTTTGAACTCTAAGTCTGCTTGACGGGGCCGCACGGCGCGGCCTGCGGATTCGAAATAGTAGCGAAGGGCGGCCTGATCGGAAGCGAGTACTTCCCAGCACCCTCGCCTGCCGCAACCGCAAGTAGGGCCGCTCGGATCAAGCGGGAAGTGACCCAACTCACCCGCCATGCCATTAGCGCCGCGGAGAAGCCGGCCATCGGTCACGATGCCGGTGCCGATACCTTCGGAGACCGTTACGGTAACCAGGTTGCGGATGGTATTGGCGCGATTGAACCACATCTCGGCAAGCGCGCAGGCGTTCGCCGCATTTTCGAGCGCAACTTCTAAACCCGTTTCGCGCTCGATGGCACTCTTGAGATCGACCGAAGGCCATTTCAAATTGGGGGCGAAGACAAGCTGTCCAGTGGTTGTGTCGATACGGCCGGGAAGGCTGATGCCGATTCCTTCAAATGGATCTTCGGCGCGAGTTTTCAGGAGTGGACGGAGGCGAGCAATCAATTGACGGATGGCGCGCTCGGGGTCGGGAGCGGTGGGAATGCTTTCCTGAAAGCTGAAGAGGCCGTTGACGTCGCTGACGCCGATGAAGCTGCGCTTGGGCCGGATGTCGATACACAAAATGCGGCGTCGCTGATTCAAAAGAAGCAAGGTAGGGCGACGGCCTCGCGGCAGACGGCCGGTAGTGCCTTCGACGACCCAACGATCCTCAATCAGTTCTTCAGTGATTAGCGAGACGGTGCTGCGTTGCAGACCGGAGAGGCGGGCGAGGTCGGCACGCGAGATAGGCTGCTTGTCGCGGATGAGATTCAAAATCACGCGGCGATTGAGGTGACGCGCAGTTTCGCTCGAGGCCACCGGCAGGTCGCTCAGATCGATTCGCAGCATTGAGGGATCTGATCAAACTATACAGGGGACAAGTTGCGGCTAGACGCGTACAAGTTGAGGAAGATAATCAAAATGCCAGTCTCGTCCGTGCAAGGCGAGATTGTGTTGCAGGACCAGAGCGGCTAACCACATATCATTCGTTGAAATCGGGGTTCCCTGTTTTCGGAGCTGACGGTAAACAGACGCATAGTGATGCGTTGTTTGCTCATCCGCAAAAAGCACACGAACACCATCTTTTAGTAAGAAGCGGCGAAGTGCCCGTTCGTTCTCGGCCTGGCGTCGACCCTGGGCAAAGCCCGCACGAAGCTCGCCGAGCACGACAAACGGAAGCAGAATGGCCTCCGCTTCTTCCAGAAGGCTGACGGTTTCCACTGCTCCCTTGCACATGTCAACGTACGCGTTAGTGTCGAGAGCAACTCTCACTTCCACAGGTCCTCGTCTACGCGATCCTGAGCTGCGAGCGCGCACCTTTAGTACTGTGTTTCGGGTGCTGCAAACATCTGGCATCCCAGAGAACCTTGACGGCCGACTTGAATCGGGTTGCCCGCTCACTAACAGAGGCTATATTCCATCCGCGGCGGCTCGAAGTCAAGGCACGGATATTTGCACGAAATGGTTACCTGTCCAATCGGGAAGAGGTTGGCCGCCGCCGACGCTGATTGTGTTGCGCCGTTTTGTATCGCTGCCAGGAACGGTGAAGTGAACAGTTTGTTTCTGGCCAGCGCGGAGGTGAAGTCGTTCGAAGCCGCGCAATTCGGGTTCGGTTCCTCCGGTTTTGCTCAAGTATAGTTGGGCTACTTCGTCGCCGTCACGGGAAGAGACATTGGCTACAGTTGCAGTGATCTCATAATTGGCGCCATTTGGGTGCGCCGAGAGATTGGAATAGCGGAAATCAGAGAAACTCATTCCGTAACCGAAGGGATAGAGCGGCTTTCCGGTGAAGAAGCGATAGGTTCGGTTGGCGGTGGAGTAGTCGGTGAATGCGGGGAGTTGGTCAGCCGATTCGTAGAACGTGACGGGCAAACGGCCGGCCGGATTATTCGCGCCAGACAGCGTTTCCGCGATGGCAGTGCCGCCTTCCTGGCCTGGATACCAAGCTTCCACAATGGCGCGCGCGTGCTCTTTTGCGGTTTGAATAGCCAGGGCGCTGCCATTGATGAGCACGACAATGATTGGCTTATTGGTGGCGCGTACGGCGTCGAACAGCTTTTGCTGAGGCTCAGGCAAATCAAGGTTGGTGCGGTCACCGCCGTTAAAGCCGGGAATTTGGATTTTCGATTCTTCGCCTTCCAGGCGAGAGTTGAGGCCGATGCAAACAACGGCAAGATCCGATTGCTTGACGGCTTCGACTGCTTCGGCAAGCGCAGCATCGGCGGGCGGCTTCCAGAGCAATTCCAGGCCTCCACCACCGCCAGTGCCAGAGTACTCCACGCGAAGATTTTTGGGTTGGCCGGCAGTGAGATGAACGGTCGATTCCTGCGGCGACATGGATTCGTTCGCACGGCGAGTGTCGTTTACGACGAGATGGTCATCGATGTAGACGCGGGCGGAATCGGAGCGGCCGCAGCTATGGCACTCGGCGCGAACGACGCCGAACTGGTAATCGCCTGTTTGGCTTACTTCAATTGCGCCGGTCCAGCGTAGTGAAAAGTTCTGGCGAGGAACCGCTTTTACGACGGCGGGATCTTGCATATCCCAGATGAAATATCCGCGCGGTTCTATGCGGCTCAGGATCGGAGCTCCCGAAAACGTGTTGTTGGCAAAATACTCCGCCTTCAGGCCATGCTGACCGGCCGAAGCTTGCGAAGGGCGCAACACGTTTTCGGGAACGAGCGCCATGGAGGACTCTACGTAGGTGCTTCCAAGAGCAAAACGAACTTTCGTTTGCCTCCCGAACTTTTGTTCGATTCCGGCAAGCGGCGTGACGATGTGAGAAGGGATGCCATTGTAGTTGGCGAGTAACCCATCGGGATCGTCGGCAGCGGGACCCACCACGGCAATGCTCTTCGGAACCGAGCGAAGCGGCAGGATTTGGCCGTCATTCTTCAACAAGACGATGGATTTACGCGCAGCTTCGAGAGCTAAATTTTGGTGTGCTTTCGATTCGACCTGATCCATCCCGATGTTTGAGAAGGGGACACGCTCGGGCGGATCGAACATCCCGAGCCGGAAACGAGCGACAAACAGACGTTCGACGGCGCGATTGATTTCTGCCTCACTAATATAGCCCTGTTTGACTGCGTCGACGAGTGAGCGGTAGGATCGGCCACAATCGAGATCAGTGCCCGCCTTGACGGCTTTTGCGGAGGCTTCGGCTAGTGAACCAGCATAGTGATGGCCTGTGAAGATGTCGTCCACCGCATCGCAGTCACTGACGACGTACCCTTTGAAATGCCATGCGTCACGCAGCGTGTCTTGCAGCAGAAAGGTGCTCGCGCATGCGGGAGCGCCGTTAACGGCGTTATAGGAGCACATCAACGAGTCCACGCCTGCGGTTTCGACCGTTGCCTTGAATGCGTAAAGGTAGGTGCCGGTCAGCTCTTCGCTGTTAACCCGGGCGTCGAAGCCGTGGCGCCCAGTTTCAGGTCCGCTGTGGACTGCGTAGTGTTTCGAGGTGGCGATGGTCTTGAAGTAGTGGGGATCGGTCCCCTGCATGCCCTTGATAAAAGCGATCGCCATTTGGGATGTGAGATAGGGATCTTCGCCGTAAGTCTCCTGGCCGCGGCCCCAGCGCGGATCGCGAAAGATATTGATATTGGGAGACCAGAACGTGAGGCCGTAATAGCGGCCGCGATTATCGTGCTTGATGGCGTCGTTGTATTTGGCGCGCGCTTCAGTCGAGATAACGTCGGCAATGCGGTGCTCGAGATCGGTGTCCCAAGTGGCGGCCAAGCCGATGGCCTGTGGAAAGACCGTGGCGTTTCCGGCACGGGCTACGCCGTGCAAAGCCTCATTCCACCAGTCATATGCCGGTACCCCGAGGCGCGGAATGGCAGGCGCGCTATTCATCATCTGGCCAACTTTTTCGTCGAGAGTCATGTGAGAGACAAGATCCGCGGCGCGGGCTTGGGGAGTCGCGCCGGGGTTCTGGTACGTACTCTGCGCGGCGGCTGAGCCCGCAAAGGCAATCAATAGCAACATCCAGGAATGCTTACCGTTCATCGCTTTGCTTTTCATCTTTTCCTTTCACTGTTTTTCCGTTCACCGTCGGGGCTGAAGGTCTGTTTTACTACGGGCCGGAAAACGGCGATACTGCCTTGACAACTTTGCCTGCTCGCGGATATAGTTCAAGACACATATTAATCCCGAGCGGATTGTGCTTGGGTCTGTCAAACGGGCAGTCGATCAGGGACGAAGTTAGTTTTTGCGAGGTGTTCATGTCAACATTGGGAGCTAAGAAGCTCAATCATTTCAGTTTCTGCCGTGGCGCGATAATTGCCCCGGCGCTAGTAACGTTGCTGGCGTTGGCTGGAGCGGCTAATGCGCAGGTGCTTTACGGGTCGCTCACGGGAAACATAACGGATGCGACCGGCGCCGTGGTTCCAGGAGTCCACGTAGAAGCCACGAATCAAAGCACAAACGACAAGAAGCAAGCGGACACGGATGAACACGGCGTCTACCGTTTCACCGACCTGCAGCCGGGCATGTACCAAGTCACCGTCACGGCCAAAGCATTCAAAACCTTCAGCGAGACTAACGTGCAGGTGCAACAGGGCACCGTCCGGCGCGTAGATGTGCAATTGCAGGTTGCAACCACCACCGAAACAGTACAAGTATCCGGCGATTCTGTCGTGCTCCAAACCGACAAGGCCGACGTCCACACGGAAATTTCAAACACGGAAATATCACAACTGCCCTATAACGGTACGGAGGGGAAAAACTTCCAAGCCCTTTTGCTGCTGCAACCGGGTGCGGTCACTACCGCCGGAACCGGCGAGGCTAATTCGACGGCGGGCAATCCGCAGCGAGCCATTACCGTATTTCAGAACGGTGTTTCATCGCAGGCTAATAACACAAGAATTGACGGCGCGTTAGATGCCTATCCCTGGCTTCCAGTCAATGTCGCGTATGTACCCTCCTTCGAAGCCATTCAAACGGTCAATGTCAGCGCAAACGCGTACGACGCCGAGCAGGGCATGGCGGGCGGCGCTGCTGTCAATGTCCAGATCAAGAGCGGGACCAATCAGTTGCACGGCTCACTATTCGAGCGGAATACGAATAATGCCTTCTCTGCTGTGAATGGTCCGTTTACTCGTCCTGGACGTCTTGCCAAGAACATTCAAAACCAGTTCGGATTCACTGTCGGCGGTCCCGTTTGGATTCCGAAGGTGTATCACGGCAAAGATAAGCTCTTCTGGTTCATGTCGTATGAAAGCACGAGGCAAGCGCAATTTGCCGCCGATCCAAATCTGACGCTACCTACAACAGCGATGCGCACAGGCGACTTCAGCGCCACCGGAGTAATTATCTACGATCCGTTGACGGGCAACGCTGATGGATCGGGACGGTCGCCATTTCCGAACAACACGATTCCAAGTAACCGCATCGCAACGGCGTCCGCGAAGCTGACCGGGCTTCTGCCTGCATTGACTCGTCCCACTTCGTTCTTCAACAACTTCGATTCCTACGGTTCAACAACCTACACCGTGGATCGTTACGATTGGAAAGTCAACTACAACGCCACCGACAAAGTGATGCTCTGGGGCCGCTACAGCATTTCACCTATGGACATCGTCACCCCGCTCGTGTTGGGGGCTGCAGGAGGCGATGCCTATAATGGCGGCAATCCAGGGGTTGCAGGCGGGCGCGTGCAGGTAGCTGCTGCTGGCTTGACCTATAGTGTCTCGCCGACTCTGATTTTCGACGGCAATGTCGGCTACACGCGCCAAAATATTGGCGCGAACGGTGACGAGTTCAACGGCGACTATGGGAGCGATGTGTTGGGGATCCCCGGCACCAATGGCCCTGGCGTGAATTACCAGGGCATTCCCGGATTTCAGTTCTCGAACGGGCCCGGCGGCGCACAGGCCGTTGCCAATATCGGAAACACCAGCACCGGTAGCCCGTTCCAATTTCGAGATAACCAATACACGAGCAATATCAATGTCACCAAAATCAAAGGCGCGCATAACATCCGGGCGGGCTTCGAATACGATCACGGCGCCCTGAACCATTTCCAGCCGCAGGGAGGCACATTTGGCACAGCACGCGGCACCTTCGGATTTGACGGATCACTGACCGCGCTCAAAGGCGGCACGGCCATCAATAGCGTCCCCGCCGGCAGCGCTCTTCCCGCCAGTCCAGCGAACTCCTGGGCCCAATTCCTGCTGGGCTTCCCCTCCGAAACGGGAAAGGTGACACAAGTTTTCAATCCCATCGCGCTCCGCTTTTCCGACTGGGGATTATATGTGCGAGATCTATGGCAGGTTTCGCCTAAGCTGACTCTCGATTACGGCTTGCGCTGGGAATATTATCCGATCTACAGCCATGACCATTTCGGGGCCACCCGATTCGATCCCGTAACAAAAGACATTTATATTGGTGGCGAAAATGGCGTGCCAGGGGATGCGTACGCCAGCGCGAGCAAATTGGGTTTTGGTCCTCGTCTTGGCGCGGCCTATCGTGTTGGAGAGAAGACTGTCGTGCGCGCCGGTTACGGCATCAGCACCGATCCTGACAATATGCGTAATCAGCGCAATCAGTATCCATCGATTGTTAATCAGGTTTATCAACCGCCGAACAGCTATCAATTCATCAGTTACGCCGGTGTGCCGAATTCCGACGGGTCCACGCGCGTATCACTTACGGACGGCATTCCTTATCCGGTTTACCCAGTTATCACTGGCGGCACTCTCACGCCATCCACGACAGGTGCTCCAGGGACTTATCTGCCAAGTATTAGTACAGTAACGTTCCCGAAGTATTTCAACCGCGGGTATTACGAAAGCTGGAACTTCACAGTTCAGCACGAATTCTCGCCAACCTTGATGGCCCAGGTGGGGTATGTAGGCAGCCATGGAGTGCATATCGACATGAACGTCAATATCAACGGAGCGGCGCCCGGCACCGGTACTGCCGGACGGCAGCTTTATCCGTATGTCACCAGTGATTTAAATATGGTCGAACCATTTGGAGACATGACTTACAACGGGTTGCAAGCAACAGTAAGGAAGAGCATCGGCGCTTCGATCTTCGGCGTCAGCTACACATTTTCAAAGTCCATCGACAATATCAACGGCGATAACAACGACGGCTCGCTTTGGCGCGCTTACCCCGTTTCTTTCTCGCTCGATAAGCAAATATCCGGCTTTGACCGCCCACACAATTTTCAGTTTTACTACGTGTATAACTTGCCCTTTGGCAAGGGACACACTTGGTTGAATCAAGGATGGCTTTCTTACGTAATCGGAAATTGGCAGCTCTCGGGTACGATTTCACGCGAAAGCGGATTACCCTTCACTGTGGGAACCACCTCAGTCATTAACGCCGGCGGCCAGGGCAATACGGCCTCGCAGACTAATCCCGTGGTGGCAATTTATGGCGGGCATAATTCCAGCAGTCCTTATTACGATGGATCGGCCTTCACCAATCCACCTCCGGGGGTGCTTGGAACAACGGGCCACTACCTCGGTGGCGTATTCGGGCCGGGTTTATTTGCGTGGAATGCGAGCATCTCGCGAATCTTCCCATTCAAGGAAGGAAAGTTCAATTTCCAATTGCAAGGCGAGGCTTACAACTTGACGAATACGCCGGTGTTCTCGAATCCCGGCGGGAGTTGCTGCTG
Source organism: Bryobacteraceae bacterium (assembly GCA_035652115.1). Classification (GTDB taxonomy): domain Bacteria; phylum Acidobacteriota; class Terriglobia; order Bryobacterales; family Bryobacteraceae; genus Bog-105. The sequence continues at coordinate 35,859 of DASREJ010000015.1, read as the reverse complement.
GTCGACTACATCGAGCGGCACGGTTAATTACAACGGGTTCGGCATTATTAGTTCAACGGTATCGACTCCGCGCTATCTGGTGGTGTCCGGTGTTCTGCGTTTTTGAGTTTGCCGATCTAGCCTGAAACTGAACGCGGTGCCAGGCATCCAGAGAAGCAGTGCAAATCAGGGATATCCGTGCGTTTACCGTAACCGTTCCGCTTGAGGCCCCACTGCGCCATGGCAACGGTTGCCATTGGGGCCGGTTTGTTCGGACCATTGTCGAAGTTGAAACCGATAACGGCTTAATCGGACTGGGCGAAATGGGAGGCGGCGGCGAATCGGCCGAGGCAGCGATTCGGGCTCTGAAGGCGTATCTGGTGGGGCACGATCCGGCGCGACTGGAAGAGATGCGTTTTCGGATCGCGAATCCGACGGCCTCGCTTTATAACAACCGGACGCAGTTGCTGGCGGCGCTGGAATTTGCCTGCCTCGACATTTTGGGACAGGCCTGGAACGTGCCGGTTCACGCGATTTTGGGTGGCAAGCTACGGGATCGGGTGCCGTTTGCCTCGTATCTGTTCTGGCGTTTTGCGAATGAGGACGGCGGCAGAGGAGAAGTGCGGACGGCTGACCAGTTGATTGCCCTGGCGTGTGACCTGAAACAGAAGTATGGCTTCACCAGCCACAAATTAAAGGCCGGCGTGTTTCATCCGGACTACGAAATGCAAGCGTTTCGCGCCTTGGCGAACGAGTTTCCTGATGACAATGTGCGGATGGACCCGAATGGCGCGTGGTCAACGGAACAAGCGATTCGCGTGGGACAAGCGATAGAGGATTTGCGTAACGACTATTTGGAAGATCCGGTATATGGGTTGAACGGATTGCGCCGTGTCCGCCAGATGGTCCGGATTCCGTTAGCGACAAACACAGTGGTCGTCAACTTCGAGCAGCTTTCCGCGAATGTTCTGGATATCGGATGCGATGTCATTCTGCTGGACACCACATTTTGGGGAGGAATTCGGCCCTGCATCAAAGCGGCGGGCGTTTGCGAAACATTTCAGCTAGGAGTTGCCGTGCATTCATCCGGCGAACTGGGCATTCAGCTTGCGACCATGCTGCACTTAGGCGCAGTGATTCCAAATTTGTCTTATGCGGCGGATGCACACTATCATCACTTGACCGATGACATCATCGAGGGCGGGCTAATGGAGTACAAGAACGGCTCGATTGCGGTGCCTGATGGGCCCGGTTTGGGTGTGAAGCTCAACCGCGACAAGTTGCGGAAATATCAGGAACTCTATAAAGAGCTGGGCGGTTATCCATACGATCAAGACCCGTTGCGGCCGGGTTGGGCGCCGACCATTCCGAACGACCGCTGGGCCGATCCGAAGGATGATCGCTGTCCCAGTCTGCGAAGCACTGGCAGATGAGAAGGCTAGGACTATTAGTTTTTCTCGCAGGGACAGCGTGTGTTTCATTGCACGCGGAGACTGGCTACGCGGCATGGCTACGTTACGAGCCGATTAACGATGCCAATGTTCGTGAGATCTATGCGCGGCTGCCGGCGGTTACGGTTTCGCTGGATTCAACGATAGTGGCGCAAACGGCGCAGCGGGAGTTAGTGCGAGGCGTTCATGGAATGTTAGGCCGCACGCTGCGAACGTCAACAAAGCTGCCGGAGGAAGATTGCATTCTGCTGGGAACGCTGGATTCGATCCGGCACATCGCGCCGCACATGTTACTACCGGAACGTCTGAGCGACGACGCCTATCTATTGAAGGCAACCGCGGCGAATGGACATAACATTCTTTTGGTCGCAGCACAAAACGAACGCGGAGTTTTGTACGGTACGTTTGCGCTATTGCGCAGAATTGCGCTGCATCAAGAGATTGCGCACGTGGACCAACAAAGTGCGCCGTATGCTCCTATTCGCTGGACCAACGAATGGGACAACCTGGACGGGAGCATCGAACGAGGATATGCCGGGCGATCTATTTTTTTCGAGGGCGGAAAAGTTGTAGACGATCTGACGCGAGCGGGCGACTACGCGCGACTGCTAGCTTCGATTGGAATTGACGGGTGCTCCGTTAACAATGTCAATGCCAACCCTCTGGTCTTATCAGGCGACTTTATGCCGCAGCTTGCGCGAATTGCCGATGCATTCCGTCCGTGGGGCGTGCGGCTCGCCATTGCAGTGGACTTCAGCAGCCCGAAGATAGTGGGTCATTTGGATACATTCGATCCGCTGGACCCTAAGGTTGCGGCGTGGTGGACAGACAAGGCGGATGAAATTTACAAGGCGATTCCGGATTTGGGCGGAATCGTTCTTAAAGCCGATTCGGAGGGGCGCGTGGGTCCGTCTACCTATGGCCGGACTCACGCGGATGCTGCCAATGTGATTGCGAGAGCTTTGAAGCCACACGGCGGTGTTCTCGTTTATCGCGGATTCGTCTATAACCACCATATGGATTGGCGCAACCTGAAGAACGACCGCGCCAAGGCTGCGTACGATAACTTCGCAAGTTGGGACGGAAAGTTCGACGATAACGTGCTGGTTCAGATCAAGTACGGTCCCATTGATTTTCAGGTGAGGGAGCCGGTTTCACCGTTGTTCGGCGCGCTGAAACAGACGAACGAGACGTTGGAATTCCAGGTGACGCAGGAATACACGGGACAACAGAGACATCTCTGTTTTCTGCTGCCTATGTGGGAAGAGATTTTGAACTTCGACATGCGCGTGAATGACCGGCGCACATTAGTGAAAGACATTGTTTCGGGAAGAACCTTCAACCGGCCGTGGGGCGGTTTTGTTGCAGTTACGAATGTGGGTCGCGATCAGAACTGGTTGGGCTATGACCTGGCAATGGCGAATTTGTATGCATTTGGCCGGATCGCATGGAATGCGGACTTGCCCGCGTCGCAGATTATCGATGAATGGACTCGGATGACTTTCGGATCGAACAACAAAGTTGTACAGACTATTGACGATCTCGAGATGGAATCTTGGCGGATGTATGAAGACTACACCGGATCGCTCGGTGTTGGAGGGTTGACAGATATCGCCGGGGACACCGAGCACAAGTATATCGGCAGCCACTACGGCCCTGGAATCGAATCGTCCGAGCGGAACGGTTGGGGACAGTGGCATCGCGCGGACCACGAAGGCATCGGCATGGATCGAACGGTTGCAACCGGAACCGGCTACATCGGGCAGTATTCGACTGAAGTGGCGCGAATGTATGAGTCTCTCGCGCTTTGTCCTGACAATCTGCTGCTATTCATGCATCACGTTTCCTACAAATACGTGCTCCATTCGGGCAAGACGGTAATTCAATACATTTACGATTCGCACTACGACGGGGCTGCCCAAGCGCAGACTTTTCCGCAACGTTGGACAGTGCTGCGGGGACTTGTCGACGACGAACGATATCAGGCAGTCTTGAAGAAGCTGGAATATCAGGCCGGGCACGCCATCGTTTGGCGCGATACCGTATGCAATTGGTTCTTGCACGAATCCGGAATTCCCGATGCGCACGGGCGGGTAGGTCATCATCCGGACAGAATCGAAGCCGAAGCCATGTCGCTGGATAGATACGTAGTGACGGATGTCTCGCCTTGGGAAGACGCGTCGGGCAGCAAGGCAGTCACCTGCCCCGCCGCAAAGTGCGTAGCCAGTACAAAATTCGAGGGCAAGCCGGGATGGTATGACCTGGTGATCCAGTATTTCGATCAGAACAACGGCGCTTCGCATTTTGAAGCTTTTGTGAACGATCAAAGCGTCGCAACATGGACGGCAGATCAGTGGCTGCCGACGCGCAAACCGGACTCGAACTCGAACACGCGGCATACGGTCCCAGAGCTTGCGCTTCGGCCTGGAGACGAAATCAGAATTGCGGGCGTGCCTGACGGTGACGAGCACGCGCCCATCGATTATATAGAGATCAGACCTGTTAGCCTCAAAGGCTCTTTATGAATCCCATTTCGCCAGACAAACAAATCGCGCTAGTAGATCGATTGACGCAAGCTTGCGGAGGCGGTTACTCGCCGGACATACGGCGACGCTATTTCATTACGGGGCCGCAGTGGGCACCGTCTTACGAAGGGCAGGCTGTTTTCCACGCTCCAATAAGGTCGCGCCTGACATTCGAGCAAGTCATTGAGGAATACAGCAAAGTAGGTGTGAACTATTGGTGCACGCACGATACGGATGTCATTCCGACAAACGATCTATTTACGCCGCGACAGGACGAGATTGTTTCGAAGATTAAAGACGCGCTGAAGAAGCACGGGATGAAGTGCTCTATGGTGACCACCGAAACATTTCATCATCCGGTTTGGGCCGCGGGTCCGGCGGCTGAATCGCCATCAGTGCGCGAATATGCGGCCAACCGGCTAGTGAACACCGTTGCCATTGGCCATGAACTGGGCGCGCAGTTCTGTGTTTACTGGCCAGGCATGCTTGGCTACTACGTCCAAGGCGTGGTGGATGAGCCGCAAACGCTGCGCTGGTTTGCGGACGCGCTGAACGCGGCGCTGGATGCCGATGTCAAGATTGCCGAACAGAAAAAACGGCCCACATTGAAGCATTGCCTGGAGGCCAAGCCGTTCGAACCGCAGGGTGAAATTCTGCTTCCCACATCAGACGCGATGCTGGCTTTCATTTCTTCCGGACTGGTAAAGCGGCCGGATATGGTGGGCTTGAATCCGGAGTATCTGCACGAACTGATGTGGGGAGCGGCACCACGCGCCGCGTTGGCCCGAGCGTTGGTTTGTGGCAAACTTTTCCATTTCGATATCAACGACGGTTATCGCCTCAAGCACGACGTCGACATCGCGATTGGCCTAGTGAATCCGCTGGATTGGCTCAACGTGCTGGTTCTGCTCCGGGCACACGACTACAAAGGACCGTTCAACCTGGATTACAAGCCGCCGCGGACGACAAGTAACTACGGCGTGTGGGCCGTGTCGGTTCCGACCATGATCGACCGCTTTATCACGCTCTGGGAGATGGCCGGTGAAGTAATTTCGGATGTAGTCATCAAGGAAGCCACAGACGCGTTGAAGGCAGGCGGACTGGGCGCCGATACTAAGAATGCGGAATCAATCGTGAAGGCAAACAAGGAGCTACTCTCACTCCACGAATTGATTGCGCACCGCATTTTCCAGATACTGATTGGCGCGCATCGGGGGCGAACGTACAGCCTTTAGATCTCAATGGATTGCCTGTTTGCCGTTAGCGCGAACTTCAGGCGGGCCGTCTTGGTTTCCATCTGCTGCCACCAACAAACGACGCTAAGTAAAAACAAAGCACCTGCGATCCAAGGCGCTTGATGCGCGACACTATCCACCATCAAATCTACGAAGCTGTGTATGTTCAGCAGGCGCTCAGCGATCCATCCGATGGATGCGGCAACTCCAAATAACGCGCCGCCGACTCGCAAGAACGAGTACGCGCGTGTGCGGCTCAACAGCAGCAGAGACGGCATAACGGCCGCGACAACCGCCAACTGCATGGTCTCGATGCCAAGGTTGAACGCCAGAATGCCGCCCACACGCTGCCATCGGCCAAGTCCAAGTTGCCCGAGCGTCGTGGCAAATGCAAGACCATGAATAAGGCCGAAAGAAGCGGCAATCAGTGCTTCACGGCCAGGGAAGAGCGGATGGATGGCATGAATGGCCGAGACGAGGATGGAAACGGCGATCAATACTTCAATGGGGCGACTGGGCACGTGAACCAATCCAAGAGCCGCTAACGCCAGCGTAATAGAGTGTCCGACAGTAAATGCTGTTACCACTTTCAAGATCTGCCGTAGACTGTGACGCACGCCCGCGAAGCCGACCCAGCGGGAACAACATGCCAGCAAAGGTGCCGGTAGAAGCAGCGTCAGCAAGAAAAGAAGATGGTCTGTACCTTCAGCGATGTGCCGGATGCCCAGCCGGAATAAGCTGACGAAGCCAACATTGCTTTTCAGCGACGCACGAACATTTGACCACCATTTAACCAGCGATAGAGAGTCAGAGCGACTGCCGGCCTGCGTGTAATCCAATTTGTAAATCGACTGATTTTCGTTTCGATTCTGAGCGAGAACCTGAATATCGGGGTCGCGCGGCACCAGGCAATTCACCAAGTAAGCCGAGATCCGCCTTTGATGATGATTTTCAAAAATGAGCTGCCGGTTAGGACCGCCTACAGGCAAATCCGCAGCGAACTCGATTTTGATTTCGCCGAGCCCTTCTTTCATCTGGTCGGATTTTGGAAAATTGACTGAGACCAGCCGAGGATGGAAGCGATGGCCATCGATGCTGAACGACATATCGGCAAGGACGCGCTCAGCATATGCGCGCTGTTCCGTCTCTGAAACGGCGCCGTCCGCATCGGTATCGATGCTGGCAAATACGACGGGAAATACCGCGACACCAGGCACCAGACGGAGGGATGCCTGCAATCGATTTTTCTCAACAGAGATGATGGTGGCTTGCAGGTACTCATCGAGCCTGTGAGCGAACGCCGGAATTGCGAGAGGCAGAACAATCGCAAGCACGGCAAAAAGCTTTTTTGTCATTTTGCAATGAATTTTCGGCCGTAGTCGTTAGTGGGATCACGATACATGGTATGGACATGAAGCGCGGGATCACCTCCTAACGTTTGAGGCGCGTATTCAATGACGAGATTCGGCCCTTGAATCCGGTAGTAAGCAGTGATGTTGCTACCTGGAGTAACGGTTGTGGGGCCGCTCCAGGCGAACCACGTTTCATTCAGACCGGCTTTGATTTCGGCCATTCGCGACGCGGCCGCGCTCTCATGAATGATGCCTGACCATTCAGCAATCACGTCCAGCAGCATGGCCCGCTGACGATCATTCATCGCGGAGGCTTTGAGTCCTTCAGGCTGAATCGTTTTTCCGTCCTGTCCGGGGCCAAGGACAAGATCCGCCAAACGGTAGCTGAGAATTGCTTGTTTGCGTTGATTCTCATCTAGAGCGTTCAGCAGTGCGAATGCCTTGTCGCTCTCTTGACCGAGAGGCCGGATCGTCTTTCCATCAATCGTATAAATAGCGGGTTGCGCTCCAGTCAGGGTTGGAGTGAGGACACCTTGTTCACCGGCAATGGTGATATTGAGAGCGAGATGATGTCCGCCGAACTGCAGCATCCAGGGATCTTTTTCGGACGGCTCGCCGAGGATGGATATGTAATAGAGATCCTTTCCGAAGATGGGACCGTTGGCGAACGGCGGTCGGTTATTGCCGCGACCGGATGGCGGCCCACCATTACCAGGGGGAGGAGGCCCCCCGTTTCCGAATTGCGGTGGAGGACCTCCGTTTCCCAATGGGGGCCGGGGCCCAGCGTTTCCAAATGGCGGGCGGGGTCCTCGATTACCGGGAGGTCCCTGATCAGTCGTCTTGTTGATCTCGTCGCCCTCCATGATTTGTTGAACTTTCTCGAAACCTCGTGGGCTGAGTGCCGAGGCGACTAGAGCCATGGCGGCTGACTGCTGAGCGCTGTTCATTTCCTTCAGGCTGATGCCTCCACGGGGAACGGCTACCACCGGGAGATTCGACCAACGCTTGCGCTGTTCCTCATCCTTGAACGAGAAAAGCACGGCCTGACGCTGCTTCTGGTCGAGCGTTGCCAGGAACGTGTTCGCAGCACTTACGATTCGAGAGGTCGCTGTTTGCTGCTGGGCAGGCGTTAGCGGCAGACAAATCAATGTCAGCGCCCCGATACCGCAGGCTGTTCTTATCGAAATAGGGTTCATCATCTTTTTCGTCACTTTTCAATCTGTCAGGCGACCGCCGGCATCACGATCTCCTGGGACGTTCGGCAACGCGCAGAGGCGGGTAACTGCTGGAACTTGACAACTAGTAAGGTCCGGTCGTCCGGCAGCACTCCGGTGCTTGAGAATGCGGTGACTTGATTCATGATTCGATGGCAAATTAATTCCACGTTTTCATCCGAGCTGTCCGAAAGAATCTCTTCAATGCGAGCGTCTCCAAACTCGTGTTCGTTTTGGTTTGCCGCTTCGCTGATTCCATCCGAGTAGAGGAGGAGTGTGTCGGCATCGTCGATTTTGACCGTTCCGGCAATATATTGCGCGTCGGAGAGCAGACCAAGAACCGGACCACCTTCGTCTAATCGCTCAACGCGGTTATCATCTCGCCTTATGAGCATCGGAGCTGCATGTCCAGCGTTCACATAACGTAACGTACGGGTCGCCGGATCGAAAACGCCCCAGAACAAAGTAGCGAAGCGTTCGCAGGCGGTTCGCTCACACAACATACGATTGATCCGCTCACAAGCCAGTTCGTGCTGCGACGATGTCGAGGAGCGAATCGCTCCGTGGAGCACGCTTACCAGCAATGCCGCCGGTACTCCTTTGCCGGAGACGTCGCCCAGGACGATGGCGATCTTGCCGGATTCGACTTCAAAAATGTCGTAGAAGTCACCGCCGACGTGGTCGGCGGCCAGGGAAAAAGCGGCAAAATCCAAATGCGGAGATACGGAGTCTGGCTTCGGTTGCAGGTCGCTCTGAACGCGCCGTGCGAGCTGCAGTTCGCTCTCGAGATATTTGCCGCGAAAATAGTGAGGCGCCCGTAGACCGATCACCGCGACGGATGCCAACAGCGCAAACGACGCGATCAGACCGATGACCAAGTTTTGACGTAGCCCTTCGAATGCGTTCGCAACCGCCTTCAGAGAAATGGCGACTTCTAGCACATAGGCCTTGTGCCGTTCATCTGGTGTAGGAACACGCGAGTCCGAGCGGTGCGAGGCATTTTTTGGGCTAACGACGTCGGCGCGCGGCGGCCGAAGTAACCGAAATGGAAGCGTGACAACCCACGCTTTGCCTTCCGGCGTATCGACTGCGACGCCAAGCGTGTCGTGCTTCTCTACTTGATTCCATAACCACCGGGGCGGCTTCGCCGCAACTTGTGGATTGCCGCCCTGAGCGAAAACATTGCCATCGAGATCTAGCACGCGTATCCAAAGTATGCGATCCGCAGCAGACTCGATAGCGTGTTCTATGATCGGCTCCATATCGCGCACGTTGGCAATTCCGGCGCTTCGAGCAGCGGCGCTGAGTGCGCCAGCTTGCCGTGCCGCATCGCGTTCCGCTTGCTGCGGAACAAGGATTTTGCCGGTATATAAATAGGTGCGCACGCATTGCACACAGAGCACTAAGGCGACAAGCGCACCGATTCCAAGAACGACGCCAAATTTTAATTGCGAATACTTGCGCAGCTTCATACGCCGGTAGGAGAAAGGTCCTTCAATATTTGAATTTTGCGGCCTTCACCTTAAAGCTGTCTGAAAGCCACTAAGATTTTGGTACTTAAACTGTTTGTTCGTTCGATATATGTACGGGAGACAGTTCGGTGGTAGAGCGCCTCAGGCGAACGGTAAACGTTGACCCGATGCCAATTGAGCTTTCGGCAGTTAGCTCGGCGCCATGACTCTGCGCAATTTCACGGGCGATGGCTAACCCCAAGCCAGTTCCTCCGGCATCTCGTGAGCGCACCTTATCGGCGCGCCAGAAGCGATCAAAAATGAACGGCAATTGATCCGTGGGGATACCGACGCCAGTATCCGCGACCGCAATCGCCACGTTGGTTGGCTCCTCGATCAAGCTAATGGTGATGGCTCCGCCTTCGGGCGTGTACTTGATTGCGTTATCGAGCAATATCAGCAGCATGCGCCGGAAAGAGGTAGCATCCACACTAAGAAACACTGGTTGTTCCGGCAGGATGGAGGACACGTTTAGTCTCTTGGTTGAAGCAAGCATGCTCACTTCACCTTTGACATCCTCCACCAGTGCGCCGATGTCAGTCGGGACGATCTGCATTTGGCTGCCGCCCGCATCCGACCGGGCAAGCAAAAGCAGGTGATTAATAAGCTCCGTGCATCGCTTGGCTTCACGGAGAATCTTGCGTAACGATTCCTTTAGCTCTTCCGGATCACGATCTCGCCGCAGCGCAAACTGAGCGGCTGTGTAGATCAAAGTCATGGGCGCGCGCAATTCGTGAGAAGCGTCCGCCGTAAATCGCCGCACGTGCAAGACCGAGTGCTCCACGCGATCCAGCATCTGGTTCAGTGTTTCTGAGAGGCGCTGCAGCTCGTCACCGGATGAAGGCACAGAAAGTCGTGCCGCCAAATTGGCCGAGTCAATTGATCTCGCCTCATCAATGATCTGGTCAACAGGCGCAAGGGCGCGCCCGCTCAGCCAGTAACCACCGAGTGTGGCGACAATCAAGGCAATTGGAATTGCGACGTAAAGAACGGAGTAGAACTCGTTCAACAGGCTCTGGAACTTGCCCCGCGGATCGGCCACTTCAATAATGAGCGGCTGCCCATCAACATAAATTCGCTGCGTTGCCATGCGGACCGGGAACCAGCGCGGACCGGCGGCGCGGAAAAGCATGCCCGCACCGGGATCTGGCGGCAATTGGCTGCCCACATGATGACGCGTCAAGCCATCAGACTGCGCCATGAGTTCGCCATTCGGTCCAAAGACCTGAAAAAGCTCACCGAGGGTGTTTAGTTCTCTAAGCCTCGTTGCCAGCCGATCGAGCCCACCATCGCTGTTCTCCTCGATAAATCCGTGCAGCCCGATCAAGCGATAGCGCAAGCTCTGATCGAGAGCATGATCGAGACTTACCGCCAAGGCCCAACGGCTCGCGCCTGCGAGTATGAACGCAACCAGAATCAGTGCGCAGGAGTACCAGAGAGTGAGACGGAAGCGTAGCGAGCGCGTGTTGAATCGGCTCAAGGTGTATCTTGGCGCAAAGTGTAGCCAAGCCCCCGTTCCGTGTGAATCAGCTTTGGCAAGTCCGGTACGTCGACTTTCGAACGAAGGAACCTGATGAAGACATCAAGATTGTTCTCGCTTACTTCGCGATCGCTCCAGACCGTGTCGATGAGCCGCTCTCTGGTCACTACGCGTCCAGCGGACCGCAATAAACATTCGAGTATGGCGAACTCAGTCCGGGTTAAGTTGAGTACACGCTTTCCGCGCCAAGCTTTGTGCTCGCCTACATCAAGGAGGATGTCGGCAAAACGCAACTGCTCCTTTGCCAGATCAATTTTCCGTGTACGGGCGCGGATGCGAGCCAATAGAACGTCAAACGAAAACGGTTTGGTCAGATAGTCGTCAGCGCCGGCGTCAAGGCCACGCACGATCTCTTCAGGAGCGTCGCGGCCTGTGAGTAAAAGGATGGGCGTATCGATATTCTGCCTGCGAAGATTGCGAGTAAGTTGCAGGCCGTCCATGAATGGCATCATCACGTCGAGTACGAGAATGTCGAAGGCGGATGATTCGGCCATTCGCAAGCCGGAGGCGCCATCATGTGCAACGGCCACGCTGAACGATTCCTCTTCGAGCTCCCGCCGAACGTAATCGGCTACTTCACGGTCATCGTCGACAAGCAGGACGCGCATTTCACCTGCAATTTATTGCAGCAGATTTGCTGACTCATTTGAAAGGGCTGAATGAAGATTTCAGGCAATTTTAAGCTACAGCGGCGATGCTGAACGTTGGTGAAACGGGGAGTAACGATGATTCGCAAGGTTTTTTTCTGGCTGCATCTGTCAGTGGGCGTGACCGCAGGACTATTCATCTTTGTGATGGCGGCAACAGGCGTCTTGTTGACTTTCGAAAGGCAAATTATCGAGCTAGTGGATCGAGACATTCGATCAGTTGCCGCGCCGAGTGACGGTCAGGAACGCCGGTTGAGCGATTTGCTTGATGCCGTTCGACACTCGGGCATGGGTGAGCCAACGGCCCTGGCGGTGCGCAATCAGCCTCAGGCGGCCACTCAATTTACAGTCGGCCGGAACAAGACGGTTTATGTTGATCCGTACAGCGGCGCCGTTATTGGGCTTAGCTCCGTCCGGGCACACGAGTTCTTCTCTACAGTGGAAAGATTGCATCGAACGCTGGGGGCTCCGCTTGGCTCGAAAAGCATCGGGCATTGGCTGATGGCAATCGCGAATCTTTTGTTCGGCGGGCTGATTCTTCTCGGAATTATTCTTTGGGTGCCGCGAAAATGGGCGTGGAAGTCAGTACGAGCATCCATCGCATTTCGAAGCGGACTCCGCGGGAAAGCGCGTGAATGGAACTGGCACAACGTACTTGGCATCTGGTGCGCTTTGCCATTACTGGTCATTGTTCTTACAGGCGTGGTGATGTCGTTCGACTGGGCGAACGCTCTGCTATTTCGGCTAACCAACTCGACGCCCGCCGCTTCAGGCCGAGGCGGCGATCGGCGTCCACAAGGACGCGAGTTCGCCAAGGGAAACGAACCAAATTATGACAAACTTCTCACTGTGGCCAAGATGCTCAATCCCGAGTGGCGAACAATCACCTTAAACATTGCCCGCGGTGGCAAGGCGCCGGTTTCAGCAACAGTGGATACGGGCAATGGAGGACAGCCGCAATACCGTACGCAATATTCATTGAATCGCGACACCGGAGCGGTCATGAAAACGGTCACGTTCGCCGATGGGAGCCTTGGCCAGAGACTTCGCGCGTTTGTCCGATTCGGACATACAGGAGAATATGGCGGCTGGCCGGGCCAAGTTGTCGCCGCAATTGCATCGTTCGCCGCTTGCGTGCTTGTTTATACCGGCCTGTCTCTTGCAATTCGCCGGTTTGCCGTTGCCATCAGACGTAAACGAAAGATTGCGGTTTCCTCTCGCGAAGCGTACGAGGAACGTTCCGCCGCGTAATCGGACGTGGCGCAAGTGTCGTTTGAGCCGTTGCGGACGATCAGAATTTGGGGACGTTTTAAGCTGCGATCGGCTCCTCCTGAGGCGGTGCGGAGGCCATCGTTTGGTTCGCGGCTCTGACTTTGACGTCTTCTGTGCAAACTAACTCACGTTCGAGCTTGGTTTTGTCGATGGCGACAGCGATTTTCCCCCGTTCGACACGGTAGACATGGACCTCTTCGCAACGCTTTTCACGCTGTTCAGCGCGCTGCTGCGAAACAAAGCCACGCTCGGCTAACAATCTTTCTTTCCTTCTCTTTAGCAGTTCCGCCGAGGCGCGTGCGTAGGCACGATCATGATGCGCCTGATAGCGCATGAAGCGTTCAAGCTGGGGATCAATCACCGCTTGGCCTTCCAGGTTGCGGCGCTGCTCGTCGGTTCGACTAATGATGAAGCAACCTTCCTGCAGACGGCTGGCTCGTTCCGAGCACCAGGTGTGCTCAGCCATCTTCTTGACTAGTTCGATTTCGGCAAGGCAGGCAGGCTTTTCTTCTTCCATCAGCCGGTTGAGCAGCCCGTCGAACATCTCCTGGTCTTCGCCTTCGAGAACTTCGAAGGCTCCGGTGAGGCCGTGCTTTCTGGCATTGCGCGAGACTCGTTCGCGGCCGATTTCGGTGAGAGGGCCGGTGCTCTTCTGCGCATTCGCGCGGTTGGCTTCCCGTTTACGTTTCGAGAGGAACATAAGATTTACCTTTCTGAATTGGAGGGGTTAGTCGTCCGATTGAACGATAGAACGACGACGAGCACGACGAACGGCTGCGGGGCTATGGATTTAGTGGTTGATTGTTAGGAGTCAATGAGATAGAGATGAGAGAAAAAGTTGGCAGATTCGTGACTGAGGAGGATGTCGGCCTGAACTTCTCCGCGGTCGTATCAGAAGATAAAAAGGTGCGAATAAAACCCGAGGAACTGCGTAGTTACCGCTGGTTTGGGCCGGACAGCATGACCGGCTTCAGTCATCGTTCACGGCTGAAGCAGATGGGGCACCGGCTGGAGGATTTTGGCGGCAAGCCGGTCATCGCCATTGTCAATACCTGGAGCGAGATCAATCCGTGCCATCAGCATTTGCGCGAACGCGCGGAAGCCGTGAAGCGCGGCGTCTGGCAAGCAGGCGGTTTCCCGGTCGAAGTGCCCGCGTTTTCTATTACCGAGACTTTCATGCGGCCCAGCCCCATGCTGTATCGCAACCTGCTCGCGATGGAAACGGAAGAGTTGCTGCGCGGCTTGCCCATCGATGGTGCGGTGTTAATGGGCGGCTGCGACAAAACCACACCCGGGTTATTGATGGGCGCCATCAGCATGGATATTCCCGCGTTGTACATGCCGGCGGGCCCTATGCTACGCGGTAATTGGAATGGACAGTTTCTTGGCAGCGGAACGGATGTCCGTAAATTCTGGGCAGAGCGTTGCGCGGGAACTATTACCGAACAAGATTGGCGCGGCATGGAAGATGGAATAGCGCGCTCCCCCGGTTTTTGCATGACCATGGGAACAGCTTCAACGATGACCGCCATGGCAGAGTCGTTGGGAATGACCTTGCCAGGAGCATCGTCGATTCCGGCGGTCGATTCAAACCATCCCCGCCTGGCGGTGAACTCCGGAAATCGGATTGTAGAAATGGTTTGGGAAGATCTGCGACCATCTCAAATCCTGACTCGCTCTGCTTTTGAAAATGCGATTACCGTCGATATGGCCATCGGAGGATCTACGAACGCCATTATTCATTTGGTGGCGCTGGCCGGCCGCTGCGGTCTGAAGCTGGAACTTCCGACGTTTGAGCAGATCTCTGAGCGCGTGCCGGTGCTGGCGAATATTCGCCCTTCGGGCGCGTATCTAATGGAAGATTTTTATTACGCCGGCGGTCTTCGCGCACTGATGTCGGAAATTCGCGATCTTCTGCACCTCGACTCTTTGACCGTCAATGGACGCGCTCTCGGCGAGAATATCGAAGGCGCGAAACCAATTAATACGGATGTCATCCGGCCGCGCGCCAATCCGCTCGCCCGAACGGGAGGTACGGCCATTTTGTTTGGAAGTCTGGCTCCCGATGGCGCGGTAATCAAAACCTCAGCGGCCGATCCGAAGCTGCTGCAGCATACAGGGCCAGCGATTGTATTTCGCAACTATCAGGATTTGGAAGAGCGAATCAATCGCCCGGATCTGGAGGTTACTAAAGATTCGGTCTTGGTTTTGCAGAACGCGGGGCCGTTGGGTGGTCCCGGCATGCCCGAATGGGGAATGCTTCCTATCCCTCAAAAACTTCTTGAACAAGGAGTGCGCGACATGGTTCGGATCTCTGACGCGCGCATGAGCGGCACGGCTTACGGTACCTGCGTTCTCCATGTCTCGCCTGAGAGCTATGTGGGCGGGCCGCTGGCGCTGGTCAAAGATGGCGATTTAGTTTCGCTCGATTTGAAGAACAGGCGGCTAGACGTGCTCATCGGCGATGAGGAAATGGCCGCACGCCGGAGGCATTGGACGAAGCCTTCGCCGCGCTATCAACGCGGTTATGGAGCACTTTATCTAGAACGCGTCACGCAAGCTAACCGGGGTTGTGACTTTGATTTTCTCGGCACTCACATAGCAACTCCCGAGCCTGAGATTCACTGATTCGTTTCGTCAATTAGTTCAATAGCGGAAACCATAGCGTAGTTCTTGCGCGGGATGAAAGAGATAAGAACGTTACCTTGCGCATTGGGCTGAATATCATGGAACGTCTTGAGGAGCTGATGTCTGGAACCTGCTTCTTTGAAAACATCGAGTTGGCTTACCAGGACCGTTCCATTGCAATAAACATCGAAGATACGGTCGCCAACGCCGCCCGCCCCTTGTTCGCCTGGTCCGAAATAGGTTTCTGCGAAATGAAGCGTAAGCCGGTAATTGCCGGGCGCAGCAGGAATTGCGTAGGAGAAGTTTCCGTAACGCTCCCTTTCATAGATCTGCGAATCGACGGGACCGGTCACAATGCCAAACTTCGCAATACTTCGGCCATTTAAAAAATAGTTATCCGGTTCCCAAGAGACACCAGATTTATCAGTAAATCCGCTGTCCTGAGTGGAAATCCGAATCGGACGGATTCGATGCTTCGTTGCAGGCAGAATTTCGATGGCGCTCAGGATGGGTGCGCCAACAATTCTATTGAATGATAGATGCAGATAACCATCGTGATCGGGTTCGGCATCTTTAAAGACCTGCTCACACGCAGTGTTTGGACCAGCGCTGGCGATAATGTCGAAATTGTTCAAAAGTTGACGGCCATTCAAATAGACATTGAAATAGCGAGTGTTCTCGCCGCCTTCCATTGAAATCCCGGGACTGAAGGCGGTATCCGCAAAATAAAGATGAAGCTCGTAGATGCCCGGCTTCAGCGGAATTTTGTAGGAGAAATCGCCCGATCTGGCGGCTTGGAACAGGAACGCATTGCGAGTCCGGTAAATAGGTTGAGCGGGCGACTCGATGACTGTGCCGCCTTCGAAATAGGCGTCAGGCCCCCAATCGTTTCCCTCACGATCTCTCAGTTGCTCGTGGCGGCCACTAAGAATACGAACAGCACCCGCAGGCGGAGCAACTGGGATCGATGAACTTGCGGCAGCCGGCTCAATGGACGGTTTAGCTGAAGATTTGGTCCCAGATCTGGAAGATATAAACAATCCGCCAGCTATGGCCGCTATCGCAACACACGCGCAGGCGATGAGCGCAACTCGGCCAAGCCGCCGGGGAGTAGCTGCAATTGGGGGCGGTGCCTTCGGAGCGGAAAGATGTTCTTCTTTCCAGTCAGGAACGACGATTTGGCGTTCCACGAACTCGGGAGCGTATTGGCCGCTCTGAATTACGATCTCAATGGGCTCATCAGCTCCCTCGCCAGCATAGAATTCGCGAAGCTTCTTACGCAGACGATGCATTTCTACGCGGACAATCGCGTCGGTACTTTGGTCG
Organism: Bryobacteraceae bacterium; assembly: GCA_035652115.1. Lineage (GTDB taxonomy): Bacteria > Acidobacteriota > Terriglobia > Bryobacterales > Bryobacteraceae > Bog-105. The sequence continues at coordinate 19,179 of DASREJ010000015.1, read as the reverse complement.
AAATCGGTTGGCCGGCCGAATACATCGGTGGCAACCGTATATTCCTTGAGCGAGGCCGATTTGCCTGCAAAGGCCTTGGAGCAAAGATATTCGAGCAGTTTGCCGAGACGGGGATTCCGTGAAAACGTCGTCGACCTGAGAACTACATCGAGGGCGCTACGGCGTTCCTTCAGCGAAATCGCGGCGTGAACATCATGCGTGGACCCCATGCAGCAAAAAGAAGTATACACCCTTAACGACTAAACCGGGAGGCGCGTTAAATGCCGTTACCAGATGTTAATCGAACCAGGTACGTTGTTGAAAATGCTTTCCTTAGCCTCGGTTTACTGTCTTATCGGCATCTCTGTTAACGGGTCTAACCTAGCATCCGTGAACCAATCGAGACATACTGCTCGAAAGCTCGCTTCAAAATTTCTCCTCACGAGGTAAAGGTAAATGGGTATGCACCATGTTCGTGTCATGGGATTCAGGCTGTGTCGCAACCGGTCCTTGCTAATCGGATTTCTGCTTTTGGCGTTCTCTTTCCTGGCAGCCGCGCAGGAAGGCACGATTCTGGGAACCGTCACTGACCCGTCGGGCGCGGTTGTTCCGAATGCGCAGGTCACACTTACAAATACCGGAACCAATCAGGTCCGGCATGTGACGACCAATTCGGAGGGCCAGTACATCGCGCCAGGGTTGCAAATTGGGCATTACAATGTCCGCGCGGAATTATCCGGCTTTAAGCCCTCAGAGCAGCACGATGTCGCGCTGAACGTCGGCGACCAGGACCGCCTTGATTTTCATCTAGAGGTAGGAAACACCCAGGAAAGTGTGACGGTTGAAGCAAACGCTATCCAGGTGCAAACGGAATCGGGCGAGGTAAGCAATGTTATTAACGGTCAGCAGGTCACGCAGCTTGCCACGAATGGGCGAAGCATCTACGGTCTGACGGCATTGGTGCCGGGCGCATCGAGCAACATGGCGGATTTCAACACGCCAACGCCAGTCGGAGGCGATGCGACCGTCAGCTTCAACGGTTTGCGGCAGAACCACAACATTTATTTGGTGGATGGCGGCGAAGCCGATGACCGCGGCGGGGCGGGCGGTATCGACATCATGCCATCGATAGACGCCATTGCGGAGTTTCGGGCTCTCACCTCCAACTACAGCGCCGATTACGGGCTTTCCTCAGCCGGAACGATGACCATGGTGTTCAAATCCGGGACGCAGGATTTTCACGGCACGTTATGGGAGTTCGTGCGCAATGACGCGCTGGATGCCGGCAACTTCTTCACAAACGCAGCCGGCCAAAAAGCACCCGAGCTTCGGTTTAACACCTACGGGTTCAATGTTTCCGGCCCCGTCTTTATTCCCAAGGTATACAACACGCACAAAGACAGGACCTTTTTCTTCTACAACATGGAGTGGCGCAAACTGGTGAACGGCGGCTTGTCAAACCAGACTGTTCCGCCCACAAGTGAATATGGAGGGCAGTTCAATACCGCCATCAAGGTTCCGACAGCCTCCCAAGTCTCCAGCAGCACGCTGGCCATGTACTCAGCGCTTGGTTTGACACCCGGCGGAACCTTTCCGGGTAACAAGATTCCGACTTCGCTGTTAGATCCTAACGCGCAGGCCCTGTTGAAAGCGGGAATATTCCCCGCCGCAAATAGCGGCAATCAATTCGTAGGCGGCAACAAGTTGCCTACAGATGTGCGCGAAGAGATTATCAGGATCGACCACAACTTCTCGGAAAAGTTCAGGCTGTGGGGGCACTGGGTAGATGAGCAGGTTAGCCAGACCTATGGAACTTCCCTCTGGAGCGGCAGTAACGTGCCGACAGTTGGGACGACCTTTGGCAATCCGTCCTATCACGGCGTCATCCATGCTACTTACTCCATCAGCCCGCAACTTTTAAACGAGGTGGCATTTAATTACAACGGCAATCGCATCAACATCGTGCCGACGGGCACTTATGCGCGGCCGAGCGGTCTGAATATTCCCGAGTTGTTCGCGGGCAACAATTTGAACCGAATACCTGGCATTAGCCTCAGCCAACTAGGCACTAATTACGATGTGTCCAGTTGGCCTTGGCATAACAGCGCAGACGATTATCAGGTCCGTGATGACGTGACCTGGGTGAGGGGCGCCCACGAACTAAAGATGGGTGCAAGCTGGGCTCTATACAAGAAAGTACAAGACCTGTTTGGGGACACGCAAGGCCAGTTCACGTTTGACGGCAGTTATACGGGAAACGACTTTGCGGACTTTCTATTGGGTTATGCGCAAAAATACACTGAATTGGCCGTCCAGGACAAAGGATACTGGAACAACATATCTCCTGCTGTATATTTTCAAGACAACTGGAAGGTAAGTCCTAGACTCACATTGAACCTTGGTCTGCGCTGGGATGGCATACCGCACACCTACGAAGCCAACAACCGGATGTCTAACTTCTACAACTTCCTATACAATCCGGCGAAAGCGGCAATTGTGAATGCGGATGGCACCATCAATCCGGCGAGCCCTGGTCTGGGCACCAGTCCGAACCCGGTGCTTGCGGGCATACCGTTCTATCTAAACGGAATCGGGATCTCCGGCCAGAATGGCATCCCCAAGAGCCTGGTTCAGAACCACTGGCTCGCTTTCGGGCCGCGCATCGGCTTTGCATTCGATCCGACTGGCCAGGGAAAGACCGTTATCCGGGGCGGCTTCGGAATCATGTATGAACGGATTCAAGGTAATGACATGTATAACGCCGGGCCCAATGTTCCCTTCAGCTCGAGCGTCACATTGAACAACGTGTCGCTCTCGAATCCGCATACGAGCTTGCTGACAGGCGGCACCGTCACGGCGCCCATTACGGCGGCGAGCATCACCGGTCTTTCCTACAGCGATTATGCGAATCCGGCGAGCTACCAATATAGTGTAGGCGTGCAACGGGAACTGTGGAGGAATTCAATTGTCAACGTTGCCTATGTTGGCAATCGCAACTCGCACCAGAACGATTATCGCGATATCAATCTGCCCTCGCCGACAGTCCTGCCGCAATTGATTGCCGGGTCAGTGCAGTACAACCAAGTGGTTCCGTACGCGGGCTTCCACGACATCAAGATCTCGGAAAACGCGGAAAACTCGCATTACAATGGCCTCCAGTTGAACTTCAACACCCGAATGAGCGACCGGCTTACGTTTCAGGCAGCATATACGCTGTCCCGCGTAATCGATCCCGCAACCAGCACCGGTGGCGATCTCTACACGGTATCCGATCCGTACAACCGAGCCTATGACAATGGCCCTGGGATGCTGGATCGCACGCATATTTTTGTTGCGAATTTTGTGTACCGGCTTCCGTTCTTTGAAAGCTCTCAAAACCATGTTTTGAAGACGGCGCTCGGCGGATGGGAACTCTCTGGTATCGTCACGATGGAATCAGGCTTGCCGCTAAATATTACGGAGGGCGGATCGCAGAGCAGCAACGGCTTGGCGGACGGGACAAATAGGCCAAATATCAATGGGGCTGTCACTTACCCAGAAACAGTGGTCGCTTGGTTCAATAAATCGATCTTCTCAGATCCCGCACTCGGACAATGGGGCAACTTGACCAAGGGTGCGGTGCGAGGACCCGGACGCGACAATTGGAACCTCTCGTTGTTCAAACGATTTATCTTCAGCGAACAGCACCAGCGCGAATTCCAGCTTCGCTTCGAGTCTTTCAATGCGTTTAATCACACGCAGTTCAATCAGGTTAGTACAACTTATAGCTCAAACCCGAACAGCAACTTCGGTCAAGTGACTTCCGTCTGGGACCCGCGTGTCTTTCAATTAGGAGCCAAACTGCTGTTTTGACGCGCACAACGGGCCACAAAGGCCCTGTGCGCTCGGAAGTTTTAACGCGCACAACGGGCCCCGAACGCCTGTGCGCTCGGAAGAGCAGCCCCTGCTTGCTACTGAGGACCGCTGATTTTCATCAGTGTGTCCTCAGTTTTCTTTTTGTGCAGCTTCTGGACGATGGCGAATTCGGCATTCGCATCCACAGTTTTTCCCATTTCACGGTAAAGACGAGCAAGCCGGTAGTGGGGTTCGTAGGCATTGGGATCGCATTGAATAGCACGGCGCAACTCGGAAACGGCGGCATCGTTCCGTTTTTGGCCGGCGTAGAGGATGCCAAGATCCTGATGAGGCAATTCGAGCTCCGGACGTAACGCAACAGCTTGCTTGAGCGAGGCGGTGGCTTCTTCGGGCCGCCCAGTCTTAATCAACAGATCGCCGAGATATGCGAATGACTGGGCGCTCTTTGGGTTGTTTTTCAGTTCGGCCCGAAGTTCGCGCTCCGCATCGTCGTAGCGTCGTAGTTTCCAGTACAGAAATCCTAATCCAAAATGCACGTCGGGCTGCGCAGGGTCTGCTTTCGCGGCCGCCTCGAACTCAATCGCCGCGTCGGCTGTTTTATCATCGGCGTCTAACGCTTCGCCCATCAGCATGTGAACGGCGGCGGAGTTGGGGTCGCGGTCCATCAACTTTTTAAACAGAGTTGTTGCTGCGTCATATTGGCCGGACCACAAGTAGCATTTCGCCAGGAGATAAGAAAGCTCCGTATTGGCGGGATTTGCGGCAGCTAGCGGCGCAAGCAGATGGGACGCCTGCTTGTAGCGATGCAAGCCGAAATCGCTCATGGCAAGCAATGTCGTTCCCTGCTCGCTAGGAGATTTGTTATTCGCTTGCTCGAAGGCGGCGGCAGCCTCACTGAAATTACCGAGCTTAAACCAGGCTAAGCCAAGGTTCAGATAGATGCCAGGAAGATTGGGATCGATTGCAATAGCACGCTTATACGCCTGAATTGCCGCGCGATAGTCTTCTTTATGCGCGGCAGCGACACCCAAGTTTGCTTGCGTCAACGCTTCAGAATTCGGTGTTTGAGACCAAAGCAGGGCTGACGCAAGCGAGCCCGTCAGGATGAGCGTCTTTTTGAAGGCCCGGCAAAGCCGGCGGGGTGACTTGGCAAATCTCACTTTGCACTCCAAGTACCGCTCGGCGGCCAGGCTCGCCCCATGTTTAGCTCATCCGCCTCCCGCCGTTTTCTTGTGTGCCAGACGGCTGCATGCATCCGGAGCGCCGAGCATCTTGATTGCATCGCCGCCGGATTCCATGAAGTCGATCTTGCCATCTGTGTCAATAACGAAGGTGACACGGCCGGCGATTGCGGCTTTGGGGATATAAACGCCATAGAGTTGCGAAACGTGCCGATCAACGAAATCGCTTAGAAGCGGGAACGAAAGACCGAGACTTTCCGAAAAAGCTTTTTGAGAAGGAGTGTTATCAGTACTGATGGCGAAAACCTTCGCGCCGGATTCCTGATATTTTTGCATTCCAGCCTGGAATGCTTTCATTTCAGCCGTTCAACCGCCGGTGAACGCCGCAGGGAAAAAGGCCAGGACAACGGTGCTCTTGCCGATGTAATCGGCGATATGCACCTGGCCGCCTTGCGTTGAAGGCAGAGTGAAATCAGGAGCCTTGTCACCCACTTTCAGTGTGGATGAAGGCGGCGCCTGGGCAAACAGTCCTAGAGAAAGTGATGCGGCAAGTGCCGCTGCGTAGCTGATTCGCATGGGTTTGTGGCTTCAGGCTATCACGATTTTGAAAGACTAGAAATGCCCTACGAGGATTAGATACGCTCGTCGGCACTTGGTCCGTAAAGAGCCGGTACTTTCGCTTCGTTGAGTCGCAAATAAACGGTCAATTGGCCGCGGTGGTGCGCCATATGGGCCAGCGCGGAATCGGCGATCATCGCATATCGGAGTCCTTCTCCAAGCACTCGGCCATTCAAGACGATACGCCAAGGCTTCATAAAATGCTCTTCCGTCGCGGTATTTAGCGCCGTGGTCGATTTTGCCAAACCCTCATCCAGCAACCTGAGCAGTTCTGCGCGTGTTGCCACTGCTTGCGTACGAAATGTGCGGCCCGCTGGATCGTCAAGGTTAAGCTCATCGCGTTCGATCATCAAGGCCAACCAACCCGGCATGGTCGCCACCAGCGCGGCCAGATATCCAAGCTCCATCGACCGCTCATGCGGTTTCCAGGAGTTCTGGCCTTCCGGAACGCGTTCCAGCACTTTGCGCGATGCGGCAGCCTCGCGGTTCAATTGCTCCAAGAAATATTTTTTAAGTTCCATGGCTTCTAATCTTCTCCCGAGGGCGTCTTCGCCTCATAGCTAATTTAGCGTCATATTCAGAGCCGTCCCGCTGCTAAACTGAAGGTTCCAGCCCACTTTTCATGCTCGAAGGAATCCTTTAACATGCCCGCAATGTCGCGCCGGAAATCGGTTGTTGTCGACATCGGAGGCGTCAAAGTCGGCGGGTCGAATCCAGTCGTCGTTCAATCGATGACTAACACGGACACCGCGGATACGGCAGCCACAGTAAACCAGGTGATGGAATTGGCGCGCGCCGGTTCGGAGTTAGTGCGTGTGACGGTCAACACGGAAGAGGCAGCCCAAGCTGTTCCCAAGATTGTCGACACGCTGCGCAACTTTGGTGTTAACGTTCCGATCATCGGCGATTTTCACTATAACGGCCACATCCTTTTGAAAAAATATCCGGATTGCGCGCGGGCGCTCGCGAAGTACCGCATCAATCCAGGAAACGTCAACATCGGGCGCAAGCAAGACGACAACTTTCGCATCATGATTGAAGCGGCGATTGAATATGATCGCCCGGTGCGCATCGGTGTCAATTGGGGTTCGCTGGATTCCGTCCTCCTCACCCAAATGATGGACGAGAATTCAAAGTCGTCCGAACCGTTGGATGCTATGGAAGTTACCATGCGCGCCATTGTCGAAAGCGCCATCCGCAGCGCTGAAAATGCCGAACGTTATGGTTTGGCTCGCAACAAAATCATTTTGAGCGCCAAGTGCAGCAATGTTCAGGATCTAATTCATGTGTATGAGATGCTGGCGGCCCGCTGCGAATACCCTTTACATCTTGGTTTGACCGAAGCCGGCCTTGGCTCAAAAGGAATTGTTGCAACTACAGCAGCGATGTCTGTTCTTCTGCAGCAGGGTATCGGCGACACAATCCGTGCGTCTCTGACGCCGCTGCCGAATGGCGACCGTACCGAAGAAGTCATCGTTTGCCAGCAGATTCTGCAAGCCCTCAGTCTGCGTAGTTTCACTCCGCAAGTTGCGGCTTGCCCAGGCTGCGGCCGTACAACTAGTACTTTCTTCCAGGACATGGCCGACCAGATCCAGACCTATCTGCGCGATCAGATGCCGGTCTGGCGCGAGAAATACACCGGCGTTGAAGAGATGAAAGTTGCCGTTATGGGTTGCGTTGTCAACGGCCCGGGCGAATCGAAACACGCCAATATCGGCATTTCCCTGCCTGGCACATTTGAAAAACCTGTCGCGCCCGTGTACGTGGATGGCAAGCTTTCCACTACGCTGCGCGGCGATCACATTGTGGCTGAGTTTCGCGCCATCCTCGATGACTACGTAGCGAACCGCTATGGCGTCACTGAACCACTCGCCGAGACCGTTGCCTAGCGATGAACAATTTGATCGACTAACAGGACAGATTGCGGATCTGTCCGAGCAGGTTGCGCAGTTACAACAGCGAGTTGCCGCGCTGGAACAAGCTCCGTCTTTATTGGCGCGACATAACATAGCTGTTACTCCTCCGTCTTTACCGCGAGAAGAACAACACAAGCCAAGCTCTACAATTACCGGCTTAAAATTGCTGAACCGCGCAGGCGCACTGACGCTGTTCGTCGGCATCATATTCTTCTTCAAATACGCGGTAGACAATCAATGGATCGACGCGACAGGCCGAGTGGTGCTGGGTATCATTGCGGGGGTCGCATTGCTTGCGGCAGGCGAATGGGTACGAAAACACGGACAAACAGTTTTCGCGCAGGGCTTGAGCGCTTGCGGCATCGCCACGCTTTATATCTCGATCTACGCCGCGTCCAACTATTACCACTTGGTCTCTGCCGTTTTGACGTTTGTCACATTTCTCTTGATCTCGGGCCTAGCGGTTTTTCTCTCGATAAGATCTTCCGACACAGTTCTGGCGGTTGTTGGTTACCTCGGTGCGATTGCCGCTCCCGGGTTGTTCCGTCTTATAAGTCTCAACGCTTGGGTATGGTTCACGTTCATTTACTTAGTTCTGGTTCAAATTGCCGTATTGATCCAAGCCAGGATTCAATCGAGACGCGTTTTGGCGCCGGTCGCAGCAGCCGCGATGGTCCTTCAGGCATTTTGGACCATTAACCCTTCTCACGCCATCTTGTCGGTGCTGTTCTTCTCCGTTCTTGCGGCACTTCACTTCCGGCCGCTGAAGCTCGGCTTTATCCGAACGGGGCTGGACGCCAGCGCCTATGTCATCGGGCACATTCTTGTGCTGCTGGCGGGGCTGCGTTTGCTGTTTTTCTGGTTCGAAAAAGGGAGCAGCGTAAATACGATGTCCAACCTACTCGGCGAAGCCATATCGATCTTCTTAGGTATTTACGGTGTCGCTCTACTTGCCTTTGCTGTCTTGCGAAAGTCAACCGCCGATCGCTTGCTGGGCCTCACGTTGTTGGGCGTTGTGATCGGCAAATTGTACGTTTTTGACGTTTGGTTGCTGACGCGGTTCTACCGCATTACGGCGTTCGTCGCTCTTGGAGTCTTGTTGCTACTGGGGTCTTTCGTCTATTCCCGCTGGCGACAGCATGCGACCGGCACGAATGTATAAACGCGTTTTTTGTTATTGCGGCTTCTGTAGTAACCGCTGTATTTCGTCAAGTTCTTTGCCGGCATCGGCCCACTTTCCTTGCGCACTCAGATCTTTATAACGCTGTAAATGCGTTCGGATTTGCTGCAAGGTCTGTTGCGCTGGAGTGCCTGTTGTCTGGGCCGCTACTGCCGGCTGTGCCGCGGCATTGGCCTTAGCGTTTTCCAGGGCCGGCGCAATGTTGGCCGTTTCGTTGCCCGCAGACAACCCGATCAACTGTTGAAGCGCCTGCTCATACGTATCTGCATACGCGAGCAGATTGCCCATAGCCAGTGCTACTTTTTTCAACTGCGGCATGCTGGCCTGCGAAGCCTGGATGTAAATGGGTTCTACGTATAAAAAACTGTTGTCGATGGGCAGCACGAGAGTCTGGCCGCGTAAGACCTGCGACCCTTGCTGATTCCAGAGACTCAGGTCTTTGGATATGGTTTGATCCTGGTTCACGCGCGCGTCAATTTGCATGGGCCCGAAAATGATGTTCTGCTTGGACAGTTGTTCGAACACCAACTCGCCCAAATGCCCTCCGTCGCATCTTGCGTACATCACACCGATTAAATTGTCCTTGCCCGCCGGTGTAAATGTCGTCAACAGCATGAATTCCGGGGTGTCGCTGTGCGGCAATGTGGCCACCACATACGTTGGCACCGCTGAACCGGGTTCTCCCCCGCCCGACTGCCGATTCATAGTTCTGGAGATATCCCACATGTCGGCGCGATTGTAAAAAGACTCCGCGTCTTTCATGTGAAACGCGCGATAAATCTCGGCCTGGGTCCTGAATAGCGTCTCCGGATATCGCGCATGTCGCCGCAGATCGGCGGGCATTGCCGATTCAGGCTTAAATAGTTGCGGGAAAAGATGCCAGTAAGCCTGAATCAAAACATCTCCAGGCGCGAAAACATACATATTTGTCTCGCCTGTATAGGCGTCCACGGTCGCTTTAACGGAATTCCGTATGTAGTTCACTTCCTGGTCGCCGATATCTGTCTCGCGCGAATAAGGATGGACATTTGAACTCATATATCCATCTACGATCCACACCAATCGCCCGGCGTCGGTCAGCACCAGGTACGGGTCGGGATCCCAAGTCAGAAATCCTGCTAACGTATGCAGACGGTCCGCGATAGGCCTGTGAATCATCATCCGGCTTTTGCCCGTCATGTAGCTGGTGAGCAGAGTGTTGAGATCTCCATAGGAAACGGCCGTTGCCAGACGAGTAAGTGGCGATATGGGAATTCCGCCGCTGCCGTTGTAAGCGGTGTACACGCTCTGCGATCCCGACGGATAGTTGAATTCCGGCTGCGATGTATCTACAAAGACCGGTTCGTGGGCTTCTTCGCTGTAATAGATCTCCGGCTTCGTAAAGTGGAGACTTTTGCTGGAAACTTCGGGCGGAGCATTCTCAATCAGCAGCAGCGGAAGTCCATCGGCAGTTATGCGATTTGCCTCCGCCATGACAATGCCGTAGCCGTGCGTGTAAATAAGGTGCGTGTTGATCCAGCGATTACTCGCAGTGCCGAGCTGTCGGATTTCCAGTTCCCGAGGCGCGACCAACACTTGCCGAATATTTCCGTCAATGATGTAGCGGTCGACATCGGTATCCAGGTAAATATAAGGCCGAAGCGGTTGAATTTGAGAAATTGTGTCGTGAAACGCCCGAAAATCCCAAAGGCGCACGTTGTCGAGCAATGGTTTATGCCGGGTATAATCCACTGGAATTTCCGGCGCAGCTTCAAGCGTTGTTTCTTGCACCCGTTGGTTCAATCCATAGGCCGACCGTGTTGCCTCGATGTGATGTTGGATATAGGGCCGCTCCAACGCCAGCTCGTTCGGACGTACGTACACCGCGCCGATGAGCGACGGAAGAATATATCGCACCGGGATCAACAGCAGCAGTACTAGTGCCCACCGGCCGCGCCGCGCCAACACAAGGACAGCGGCAGCAATAGAGCCGACGATCATGAGCCACTGCAGCGGTATCGCGATATGGTCCGCAATCCAATCGACTCCGACTAAGTACGTGCCGTGGTCATCGAGCAACATTCCATATCGATCGAAAAAGAACTTCAGGGATATCCCGAGAAGCACAATCGCTATCAGGAGCCGCACGAAATTCGAGTTGAATGCCTCGCCGAGCGAGCTACCTTCAAATTGAAATTGTGCAGGGGTCGCCAGATTCGGAAGGTGACGATACAAATTTTCCGCGTGCGATGCCAGCCAGTACAGGATCAATGAGATTATTGCGCCGGTGAGTACAACGCGCAGCAGCAGGCTATAGAACGGTAGGCTGAAAAAGTAGAAATGAAGCGGGTTGCCGAAAATCGGATCGACAAATTCTGTTGCGGAAGGAGTAACTCGCAGGCCGCCGAAGTAGCGAACAACAGTCCAGCTATCTACGGTTGCGTTCGCCGCGATTATTGCCAGCAGCGCCAATACGACCAGCGCTATTTTTGAGACAAACGAACGGCTGAATACTCCAAACAGGGGCGCTTCCTTGTTCCGCCGAATTCCGACACGGAAAGCCGTCCAAAACGCCGCGAAGAACAGCAAAATGACCAAAACGATTGGGCCTGATCCATAGAGGAGCAGACTAAGCCACGTGTCTACCTGGCGCATTTCCGACCACCAAGCGTAGTCGATGAGGGTGGAGGCGATGAAGCGCGCGCCAACAAGAATGATGAAAAGAGCGATGACGGCGAATAGCAATCCGCCTCGCCTAGTTTGCCGCTTACCGATGTAGCGGTCTGACTGTATTGGCAAACAGCGAGTATATCGCCGTTAACACGGCAGCCGCTGTTAACGAGAAATTGGTCCGGTACTATGCGGCGTTTATGCGTGCGGGAGCGCGCAAGATATCAAGCAATCCGTTCATCGCCGCCGTAAAGACCTTGCGCCGCCGATGCACAATGCGAACGGGACGGTATAGTTCCGCGGGATTTAATCTGAGCGCCGCCATCCGTCCCTGCTCAAGCTCTTCGCGCATGACGCGTTTCGGCATAATGCTGATTCCTGCGTTATGAGCGACCGCTTCTTTAATCATCTGCAAATTGTCGAAGCTCATCGCCATTTCCACTTTGACTTTGTGCTCCTTCAAATACCGCTCGATGTGAGACTGTATCGGAAGGTCGTCGTCATAACCGATGAAGGTTTCGCCCTCAAGCTCCACCGGCGTGATCACTTCGCGATGCGCTAAATGATGCTGCGGCGCCACAGCTACCACCATCTCTTCGTCACGCCAGGGCAGCGCAATCACATCGCGCGACGATTCCGCATAGCTCATCAAGCCTAAATCGGCTTGATCCTCAACCACGGCTTCCCACACGCGCTCCGGGCGCAGATAGGAGACCTGCAACTCGGCTCCGGAGTAGGTTCTCGCAAACTTCGCTTCCAGATCGGACATTTCGGTGAGCCCAACCGAATAGATCGCCGCCACCCGGACGGTCCCGCCGGCCTCCCGTTTTAAGCGAGCCAGTTCCGCTTCCAATTCGTCGTGCCGTCGCAACACGTCCCGGCAATATTCGAGCACCAGCTTACCCGAGGCGGTGGTCGCCAGGGGACGCCGGCTGCGGTCGAAAACCTCGGCACCTAATTCCCGTTCGATTTCCTGGATGGCCTGACTGGCGGCAGATTGGCTTATCTCATTGATTTGAGCTGCCTTACTGACACTTTTGTAGTGTGCGACGTCGCGGATCAGACGCAGATTCGCTAGATTCACAAAGGATTACTTTATCATAAGTATTTTCGATATCAAACGTATTTAGATTCGATTTGACTAATATTTCTGCCGCCGCTATACTGACTTTTTCCTTCCCCGTTCTGAAGAGGAGGTATTAGTGTCCCCGAACGATACTCAAGCAGGATTACCGCCGCCCCAGGGTCTCTACAATCCAGCTCACGAACACGATGCCTGTGGCATTGGTTTCGTAGCGCAAATCGACGGCACACCGTCCCACGACATCATTCGGAAGGGCCTCGAAATTCTCGTCAACCTCCAGCACCGTGGCGCGTGCGGCTGCGATTCCGAAACCGGTGACGGCGCCGGCATCCTCATTCAAATTCCGCACGAATTTTTTGCACGTGAGACTGCCGCTCTCGGCATTCGCCTTCCGAATCCAGGTGAATACGGAGTAGCGATGTGTTTTCTGCCGGTGGAGCGCCAGCAACGTCTCGCGTGCGAAGGCCTGTTTGAAAAGATCACGCGCGAAGAAGGTCTCACGGTGTTGGGCTGGCGCGATACGCCAGTTCAGGTGGATGCCATTGGCCGCATTGCACGTGCTTCACAGCCGTACATCGAGCAGTTTTTCGTTGCCTGCCCCGCAGGGATGCCGGTGGATCAACTCGAACGCAAGCTCTATGTAATTAGTAAGCGCACTGAAGCGGCTGTGGCCGCCTCCGACATTCGCGACAAAAGTTTCTTCTACATCCCCTCATTTTCATCGCGCACGATTGTTTACAAAGGATTGTTGCTGGCGAATCAGATTGGCGAGTTTTACAACGAGCTACTCGATCCTTCGGCAAAGAGCGCTCTATGTCTTGTTCACCAGCGTTTCTCGACGAACACGTTTCCTACTTGGCAGCTCGCCCATCCGTTCCGTTACCTTTGCCATAACGGCGAGATCAACACTATTCGCGGCAATATCAACTGGATGAACGCCCGCGAGTCCGTCATGATGTCGCCGAATTTCGACGACATCAAAAAGATTTTTCCTGTCATTCAGCCCGGCGTCAGCGACTCGGCGGCGCTCGATAATGCGGTGGAGTTGCTCACAATGGCGGGCCGCACACTGCCCCACGTCATGGCGATGCTGATTCCGGAAGCATGGGATGCCGACCAGACCATGTCTGCTGAAAAGCGTGCCTTCTACGAGTACCACGCTTCTCTTATGGAGCCTTGGGATGGGCCGGCCGCGGTCGCGTTCACCGACGGTAGATTGATCGGCGCAACGCTCGATCGGAATGGACTGCGCCCGGCGCGTTATCTAGTCACTAATGAAGGGCTACTGGTCATGGCCTCAGAGACCGGAGTGCTGCCGTTCCAGCCGCGAGAGATCGCCTACAAAGGGCGCCTTCAGCCGGGCAAGATGCTGCTTGTAGATCTGGAACAGGGCCGCATCGTTCCGGACGAAGAGATCAAGCGAACGCTTGCCACACGTCAGCCGTATGAAGAATGGCTGAAGAAGAATCAAATTACGCTGCAGAGTCTGCCGGAGCCTACGCGCATTCAGGGTTCCGATCACGCGACTGTAATTTCACGTCAACGCTGTTTCGGCTACACCGACGAAGACATCCGCATGCTTCTCTCGCCCATGGCAACAAACGGAGAAGAAGCTATAGGTTCGATGGGCACGGATACGCCACTTGCGTGCCTGTCCGATAAGCCTCAGTCTCTGTTCCACTATTTCAAACAGCTCTTTGCGCAGGTTACCAATCCGCCCATTGATCCGATTCGTGAAGACATGGTGATGTCGCTCACCAGCTATATCGGCACCGAGCGCAATATTTTGGCGGAGACGCCGGAAAATTGCCATACGCTCAAGATGCCGCATCCGGTTCTCACCAATCGGGATCTCGAAAAACTGCGGCGTGTTTCGCGGGGCGATCTGCTTGCTTCCACTTTGCCTACTATCTTCGATGTGCTCGAAGGCGAGCGCGGCCTCAAGCGGGCTCTTAACAGCCTTTGCCGCCGCGCATCGTTGGCCGTGAAGGCAGGTTATACGCTTCTCATCCTTTCGGACCGTGGCACAGACGAAGAGTTTGCTCCCATCCCGAGTTTATTGGCACTCACCGCGGTACACAACCATCTGACTCGCGAAGGAACGCGAACCGGCGTTGCGTTGATCATTGAATCCGGCGAGCCACGCGAAGTGATGCATTATTCGTTGCTCATCGGCTACGGCGCCAGTGCAATTAATCCGTATCTCGCCATAGAGACGATTGAAGAACTCGCCGCGGCTGGCGAATTGTCGAAGGGCATCACACCTGAGATCGCGATCAAAAACTATCTCAAGGCCGTGAATAAAGGGTTGTTGAAGATCTTTTCGAAGATGGGAGTCTCGACGCTGCAAAGCTATCGCGGCGCTCAATTGTTCGAAGCTGTGGGCCTGAATAAAGAACTGATTGACCAGTACTTCACGGGCACTTCTTCTCGAATTCAGGGCATTGGCCTCGATGTGCTGGCTAAAGACGCTATTGAGAACCACTCACTCGCGTTCCGTCCCATCTCAGAATCGGAAACGGAGTTGCCCGTCGGCGGCAACTATTTTTTTCGTGTTAACGGCGAGCATCATCTGTTGAATCCGCAGACGGTCAGCACGCTGCAACACGCTGTCCGGCAGGAAAATTATGCGACGTTCCAGCAATACGCGGCGGCCATAGATGAACAGAACGAAAAGCTTTGCACGCTGCGCTGCCTGATCAAGTTTAGATTCGCAGCGCCACCTGTTCCGATCGAAGAAGTAGAGCCTGCTACGGAGATCGTCAAGCGCTTCGCTACCGGAGCGATGTCGTTCGGCTCCATCAGCGCCGAAGCGCATGAAACGCTTGCGATTGCAATGAATCGCATTGGTGGCCGTTCCAATACAGGCGAAGGCGGCGAAGACGAATCGCGCTTCGTTCCGTTGCCCGGTGGCGATTCTCGCCGTAGCGCCATTAAACAGGTTGCATCCGCTCGTTTTGGCGTGACGACGCATTACCTGGTCAACGCCGATGAATTGCAGATCAAGATCGCTCAGGGCGCCAAACCCGGCGAAGGCGGTCAACTTCCCGGTCATAAGGTCGATACAACCATTGCGCGGGTACGTCACTCAATTCCTGGTGTGGGCCTGATCTCACCGCCGCCGCACCACGACATTTACTCCATCGAAGACCTCTCGCAATTGATCTATGACTTGAAGAATGCGAATCCGAGAGCGCGCGTCTCGGTCAAATTGGTTGCAGAAGCCGGGGTAGGAACGGTTGCGGCCGGTGTTTCTAAAGCTCATGCCGACCTGGTGTTGATCAGCGGCTATGACGGCGGTACCGGTGCTTCTCCGCTCACGTCCATCAAGCACGCGGGAATTCCGTGGGAACTGGGGCTTGCCGAAACGCAACAGGTTCTGGTGATGAACGATCTCCGCAGCCGTATTCGCGTGCAGGTCGACGGGAAACTTCAAACCGGCCGCGATGTAGTTATCGCTGCACTTTTAGGCGCGGAGGAATTTGGTTTCTCGACTGCCCCATTAATCGCGATGGGCTGCATCATGATGCGCAAATGCCACCTGAATACGTGTCCGGTTGGCATCGCCACGCAGAATCCAGAGCTGCGCAAAAAATTTCAGGGCGCGCCTGAACACGTCATCAACTTCTTTTTCTTTATTGCCGAACAAGTTCGCGAATGGATGTCAAAGCTTGGCTTCCGCACCGTGGACGAGATGATCGGCCGCGTCGATATGCTCGAAATGGCTCCTGCACTCGATCATTGGAAGGCGCGCGGGCTCGATTTTTCCGCCATACTCTACAACCCGCAGGTGCCTAGCCGTGTGGGCCGCCGTTGTCTGATGGCGCAGGACCATGGGCTTGAAGATGCCCTCGACCACAAGTTGCTAGGGCTTGCGAACGAGGCGATCGAAAACGGCACTCCGGTCAATCTCAATCTGAGTATTCGCAATGTGCATCGCGCAGTGGGGACGATGCTGAGCGGTGAAATCGCAAGGCGTCACGGTTCTGCCGGTTTGCCTGACGACACCATTCAGGTGGTGTTTCATGGTTCAGCCGGACAGAGCTTCGGGGCTTTTTTGGCGCGTGGCGTTACGCTGCTTCTCGAAGGCGATACCAACGATTACGCCGGCAAAGGCCTTTCCGGCGGCAAGATTGCGGTATTTCCTCCGCAAGGCTCTACCTTTAAGCCCGAAGAAAATATTCTTATCGGCAACACGGTTCTTTACGGAGCCACAAGCGGCGAGGCCTATTTTGGCGGAGTTGCCGGTGAACGGTTTGCCGTCCGTAATTCCGGCGCAACGGCCGTTGTCGAAGGCGTGGGCGATCATGCCTGCGAATACATGACCAACGGCACCGTTGTCGTACTCGGACAGACGGGCCGCAATTTCGCGGCCGGCATGAGCGGGGGCATTGCTTATGTGTTCGATCCGACTGGCGATTTCGCCCGTGTGCGCTGTAATCGCGCGGGCGTGGATCTTGAGCCCATCTTCGAAACCGCGGATATCGCAATCTTGGAGAACCTGATCCAAAAACACGTTCGGTATACCGGCAGTCCTCTTGGAACTCGCATCCTCGAGAACTGGCCGCAGTCGTTGCGGTCCTTTGTGAAGGTCTTCCCCCACGAGTACAAACGCGTTTTGCAAATTGATTCCACCGATGTACGCAAAACTCCAATTCCGTTCGCGGTTCCGCTTCCTGCCGCCGTTAACGCGGGAGGTGCAAGGTAAGCGATGGCCAAGCCCACTGGATTTTTGGAATACACAAGGGAACTGCCTTCGCGCCGGCCCATTCTGGAGCGAGTCAACGATTGGTTCGAAGTCTATCAGGACTTCCCCACGCAAAAAGTTCAACAGCAGGCGGCACGTTGTATGGACTGCGGGGTTCCCTTCTGTCACACGGGTTGTCCGCTCAATAATCTGATTCCCGATTGGAACGATCTTGTTTATCGCGACCGCTGGCGTGACGCGCTTCGTGCTCTCCACGCGACGAACAACTTCCCGGAATTCACCGGCCGCATCTGCCCTGCGCCTTGCGAAGAAGCCTGTGTGCTGGGCATCAACGAGCCGCCGGTCACTATCAAATTAGTTGAGCAGAATATTATCGATTACGGCTTTCAGGAGGGCTGGATTCAGCCCGAGCCTCCGCGGCGCCGCACCGGCAAACGTGTTGCGATCATAGGGTCGGGTCCCGCAGGTCTGGCTGCCGCCCAGCAACTGAACCGCGCGGGACACTCGGTAGTTGTATTCGAAAAGCAAGATCGCATCGGCGGCCTACTCCGCTACGGTATTCCCGATTTCAAACTCGAAAAGCCCCCGGTTGATCGTCGTTTGGAGCAGTTGATCGCCGAAGGCATCGAGTTTCGAAGCAACTTTAACGTCGGCGTAGATATTCGCGCCGATGAGATTGTCCGCCAATACGACGCCGTTCTGCTTGCTATCGGCGCTGAACAACATCGCGATCTAGACATTCCGGGCCGTCAACTGAATGGCATTCGTTTCGCGATGGACTATCTGACCCAGCAAAACAAGCGGCGCGCGGGAGATTCGTTCAGCAGTTCCGACGAGATTAGCGCCGAGGGCAAGCGCGTCATCATTATTGGCGGAGGCGACACGGGTGCGGACTGCCTCGGCACTGCCCACCGGCAAAAAGCGGCATCTGTGCATCAGTTACAAATCCACCCCGTGCCGCCGGAAAGCCGGCATCACACAACGCCTTGGCCGCTCTGGCCTTTGAAGCTGCGCATCGAGGCCGCGCATGAAGAAGGCGGTTTTCGAGAGTGGAGCGTTCTCACCACGCACTTCTCCGGCGATGAAGATGGCAACGTCAAGCGGCTTCATTGCATTCGCGTCGGGCCCAAATCCGCGCTGGAACGAGTGCCGGGCAGCGAATTCTATCTCGATGCCGACTTGGTTCTTATCGCTATCGGATTCTCCGGCCCTCTTCGCCAAGGATTGCTTGAGCAACTGCCGCTCAAACTCGATTCGCGTGGGAATGTTCAGACGGATTCTTCCTACGCGACATCGGTTCCCGGGGTCTTCTCCGCCGGGGACGCGCGCCGCGGTCAATCCCTGGTAGTTTGGGCAATCGCAGAAGGACGAAAGGCTGCCCATCAAATGGATAAGTTCTTGATGGGTTCGAGCCAGTTACCGATCTAACTCCGCTCCTCTTGAGTTTGCGGACTCCAATCTGCAAAGTGTTACGATTGTACTCACTGAAACCAAGTATTGACCGGCAACTGCGGCCCCTCTGATGCCCTTCGGCGGCCGATCCGGCCCTATTTTTTTGAGTAGTAGGCGGGCAACGCACTGCGCTGCCGCTTGGCAAGATCAGTGGAGTCACCTTCTTGTGTTAACCAAGCGCAGCTTCGCTGCCCGGCTACCTTGAGCTAATGAAGCGCATCGGCAGATACGAAGTGCAGGCCGAGCTAGGTCGCGGAGGGTTCGGCCAAGTCTTTCGCGCGCATGATCCAACGGTGGGCCGCGCCGTCGCAATCAAAATCCTTCTGGCGGCCGACCCGGACCTTTTGTTGCGTTTTCGAAGCGAGGCCGCAGCGGCCGGCAAGCTCCGCCATCGCAATATCATCACCATCTACGACTTCGGTGAGCAGGATAAGCTTCCGTATCTTGTCATGGAGTATCTGGAGGGCAGCGACTTAGAGCGGACTATCGCGGGCGATCGTCCTTTAAGCCTTCTTCAGAAACTCGACATTATGTCGCAAACCGCGTCGGGTTTGCAC
>DASREJ010000014.1:0-3716 GCA_035652115.1 Bryobacteraceae bacterium | reverse complement strand
CTGAGGATTGGACCCGGAATAAAAAGAAATGCCAGGGCCGCGCAAGACATAAATGTAACACCGAGAGCTATAGCGATGAACCCACTGCGTCGCGCCACATCGGGTTCACCGCGGCCAATAGCCTGCCCGACGGCTACTGCGGCTCCAGAGGAAATCCCAAGCGGCACCATGAAGCTAATGGCCGCACAATTCAGTGCGATCTGATGCGCGGCCATCGCTTTCGCCGATAATTGTCCAGCGAAAACTGCCGCAGTTCCAAAGGCTCCAATCTCCAGCAGAATCTGAAGCGCGGCCGGAAAACCAATGCGCAGCAAGAGTGCGATGCGATTCCAATCGGGCCAACGCAAAAGTGGCGGGGCTGATTTTCTCAGATCGCGTTCGAACCACCAGATAAAAAACGCGAGCAGGGCGGCCATGTAGATACGAGCAAGGGTGGTCGAAAGTGCGGACCCAACAACACCAAGAGCAGGAAATCCCCAGTGACCGGAGATGAACAACCAATTGAAGAACCAATTGATCACGTTCGCGCTAATCAGGGTGAACATAACCGGACGAACGTGCCCGATTCCTTGCAAATAGCGGCGCAGAGCGCCATATAGCAGCAACGGAAGCGTGCTTAGGCTAAGAGTTTTGATAAACGGCCCAGCAAGCAGGCTGATATCCGCGTTGATCTTCAACACTGAAAAGAACGGTGGCATTAACGTGAAGATCAACATTAACGGAGGCGTTAGGAACAGGGCGATATAAACGCCCTGGACCAGAGAATGATGACAATCCTCGCGATTGCCGGCGCCAAAGGATTGGGACACCAGCGTATCAAGTCCCAACAGCAATCCGATGCCAAAGATGGCGCACGTGTAAAAGGCGCTGCTACTGACCCCAATAGCGCCAATGGCAGCAGCGCCCAGATGCCCAACCATGATGGTGTCGACGGTGGACATAGCCTGCCAGCCAAGTTCACCAATCGCTACGGGAACAGCGAGTCTGACGACGCTCCGGACGTCAGGCCAAAGGTAACGTTTACTGTGCGGGCTCTTCCGCTGACCAATAGAGAGCATTGAAGAGCAGCGGTAACGTGGCGTGCGTCTGGGCACGGTGCTGCGGGCGTATTCCGAAGAGCACAATTTTGCCCGGATGCATGTCGATTGAAATGACGGCTGCGTGCCCAAACATCAGATCTTCGCCCCGTAACCAGCCGGAGGCGCGGACATTCGTATTCGGATAGCGGGCGATCACGCTGAGCTTCTGGCCGGAAAAGCCGTCAACCACCTGGAAGAAAGGCGAATTGATGTAGAAGCCATAGGTGGACGGAGCCATTCCGAATCCGATTGGGTTTGTGTCATCCACTTGCAGGTTCACGATCGTGCCCGGCGCGAAGTGCTGCTCGCGCGTGAGGCTGTGTTTCAGCTCTTTGACCGCCAAAGGCAGCTTGTTGATGAACAAATTAGACGCCTCGCCGAGCGCAACAATCGTTCCGCCGTTTGCGAGAAAGTCCTGCAATGCTTTCCAGCCATCATCGCCGATACCGCCGCGGTATTCAGGCACAATCGTTTTGTAATCCAGGCCATCGAGAATTTCGCGTTCGCGTTGGTCGGGGATGACGATCGCGTCAAAGTGCTCACGCAGCTTGCCAGCTTTTACGTCTTTGTTGTGAATGAGCGTATACGGCAGCTCATAATGATCGAAGATCCAGCGAGTCCAGCCTTCGTCCATATCCGCTTCCCACGATTGATAGAGAGCAACGCGCGGAAGGTGAACGCTATAACGCGAAGCGAACGCACGGGACCCTTGCGTCGACGTGACGTCAAGCCCAGCCGTGCATTTGTCCCAAACGTTCTTGGCCGTCGTCGTCGAAATCCAAGTTTCCCCGCCCTGACGATCGAAGTGAACCGTTGCGCCATTCGCGAGCAAACGATTGAGCACAAGAGCACTCGTAGCACCGTCATAAAGCAGTCCATGTTCGTTGCCGCTTGTTGCCGCCGTGACTGGCAGCTTGGGGGTTGCGGTCAATTTTTCGAGAGCAAGATTTTTGCTGAGCGGCGTTTTCGCAAACGGCGTCTCAACGCCAAATTGCATGCCAAGCGACCACGCGGAGACGTCGTACGGAGGCTCCGGAGGAGCCTGCGGCGACCGGCGCACCTCAGGATAGGTTTGGCGCTCAAGCATGTCTTTGGCATATCGGCCAAACACCTGATTGAAAGGCACCACAAAGGTGCCGGCCGGATAGTTTTTGCCGTCCTGCTCGAATGCCTCTTTCGCGCGATAAACGTCAACGCCACCAATCCGAAGCTTGTCGACCAGTTCCACTGCTTCGGCAGGATCGTGTTGCGATGCCAAAGGAATAATAGCCGCGAAGTTCTTATCTTTGTCGCTACCAACGGTCCCCGCAGTGCCGGCCTCAATGGTGCGCAGGTTGACGCTGTAAATCTGGTGTAAGAGAGTATCGCGACTATCGGCCGCGGCCTCCAGCAGTGCGTAGGTCGCAGTCAGCTCATAGTCGACAATGTTGCGGAGAGTCCACGTGCCGCCCATCCAGGGATGAGGATATTCGGTGCGCGGAGTGATGTCGCGAGGCGGCGGCAGCGGATCGTTCGGATGTTCGAAGGCGCGGCGGCGCTCATTCTCAAATTCGTTTGCCCCTGCGGCCGGTGCAGGCGACGCCGGGCGCGAGCTGTCGGCTCTCTGCTGCACAACCGGAGTCGCTATGCGGGCGCTGGCTACTTCCGTTAGCAAACCGACTTCGTTGTGCCACCAGCCGGCCCATGCCATGGCGCCTTCCCAAAAGTTCGTATAGGTGGAGTTAAAGATGATCCCCTCTTTGCCTTCGGCTTCCAGAGCAGCGGCCTGCTGTTGTCCGTAGATCGTATTCAAGCGATAGATGAGAGTATCCACGTTGGGATTAATCGGATCGGTAGCGGGCATGGTAAAGATGCGTGGACCCGAGCTGCCCTGTTGGTGCTCGTCCAGCCAGATGGAAGGAAACCAACCAAGCCCATTGGTCGTAACGCTATCCCAGAGGACGCCTGCAGTCATGCGGCTCTCGCGTTGCGAGAAGAGGTACATATCCCGATTGTTGTCGTGCCCGACATAAGGATGAAACAACATCGGAAGAGGACTGGGCTCGTAGGGCGTACCGACGTTCTTGTTGTACCAGTCTGTGACGAGCATCTGGCCATCCGGATTTAGCGATGGAACCAGGAGAAAGATAACGTTGTCGAGGATCTTCTGGATACGCGGTGAATTTTCCGTGGCGAGTTGGTGAACGAGTTCGACCACCATTTGCGATGAGCCAATCTCGGTGGAATGGATATTGTTGGTAATCAGGACCACTGCCTTGCCCGAACGAAAGATTTCATCGCGTTCCGCGTCTGTTGGCGCGCCGCCTTGGAAGTAGAGTTTGCGTTCCAGCGATTTCAGCTTGTCCAGATTCTTCAGATTGTCCGCTGAACTAATTTCAAGCAGAGCAAAAGGATGATTTTGGGTTGTGGGCCCTAAGTTGTGGAAGCGTACACGATCGGATTGGTTGGCGACAAGTTGAAAATAGTCGACGATTTTGTCGTATCGCGCAAGCTTGCGATCGGTTCCCATACGGAAACCGAAGTATTGTTCAGGTGTAGGAATCGCAGGTAGAGCAGCCGCGGAACCTGCCAGAAAAAGCGCAATGACGCTGAAGAATCGCATAGTACTGGGGATTTTCAGACGATAGCACGGCGCCC
>DASREJ010000013.1:0-4774 GCA_035652115.1 Bryobacteraceae bacterium | reverse complement strand
CAGCGGGATAGGTACGAAATCGAACGGCTGCTGCGCCGGCGGCAAGGCTTGACCGAGGTTGAAGAGGTCGAGCGTGAAATTGATTTGAAGGTACCATCTCTGGATGTGCAAAAGCAAAATTATCTGCGGTGGGCGCGGCAGAGGGGAGCTTATTATACGCCGACACCAGAACAAGTCGATTTAATGTGGTCAGCACTGGAAGAAGGCGATCAGGTGATTTTCGATTTTGCCTTGACCATTACCGTAAAAAAGCCGGACGGCTTGTTAATCGCGATAGATCGCCGTGGCAAGCAGGTTGACGTATCGCCATACTCGCCGGCGGTCAGAGACGGCAATAACAACGGCAACGGCAAGAAACCAAAGTGAGACATGCTCATTCATAAGGAAACCTCTGCGGATGCGTGGAGAAAACTCAGCGTATTTAATGATTACCGCACTGACAGCAAGACCGCCGGAGCCACAATGGCAGAATATTCCAGGCGCACTGACCGCGCTACGGCGTTGGGTTGCTTGGCACTATGTGTCCGCACCGGGGCGACCGAAGCCGGCGAAAGCACCACTGCAGGCCGATGGCCGCTCTGCGGACGTAAGCAGGTCCGACACTTGGTGTTCCTTTGAACTTGCGCGGCGCGCTTATTTTTCGCACGAGCTCTCCGGCGTGGGCGTCGTATTGAATGGCGACGGCCTGTGCGGCGTCGATTTTGACGATTGCCTCGATGGCGCTGGGAATTACACGGACGCGAGGATTGCCAATTATGTGCGGTCGCTAGATTCGTATACCGAGACTTCGCCGAGCGGGAAAGGCTTACGCGTTTTTATTTACGGCAAACTGCCGCCGCACGACCGCAAAATAGGCAGAATTGAAATGTACGACGACGGCCGTTTCCTGTCAGTCACGGGGGATCACATCAAAGGCACGCCGTACTCTATTAATGAGCGGCAGGAAGCACTGGAAAGACTACACAGGGGGGTGTTCGCCGACCGCATTGCCGGCCGCCGCCCGTCTCAGCCAAACACAGTGTGTCCCCCCTCTCCGATCTTCGACGATGAAAAGTTGCTGGCATTGGCGAGACGCGCCCGTAATGGCTCGCGTTTTTCGGCGCTGTACGATCGTGGGGCATGGCAGGCAGAGGGATTCTATTCGCAAAGCGAAGCTGACATTTGGCTGATTAGTCGCCTCAGTTTTTGGTGCCACAGTGACCGGGCGCGAGTGGATCGACTATTTCGCGCAAGTGGATTGATGCGGCAGAAGTGGGAGAAGCGCGATGATTACAGGGAACGGACGCTGAACCAGGCGCTGGCGAGGTGAATAGAGGCAAGAGATCATATATTTTCATCAAATTTTACCGATGGCTACGCAAGGGACTTGGCAGGAAATTGAGGTTGAAGACATCCTTCATGTGACGCCGCGCGCGATTCTGTGTCGAATTCGCCTTGAACAAATTTGGATTCCGAGGTCTCAAATTGTTAATGGTGATTATTATGACAACGGTTTTTGCGGAACGTTGACTGTGTCCGACTGGTGGCTGCGGAAGAACAATCTGGAATATCTGGCAGACCCACCTGAAGCTGAGCATTCGGAATTACCGTCAGTAGATTTAAGCAAGGCGCATCGAATCTATCGACGACTGGCTGCCAAGTATCATCCCGACCATTCGCCACGAACACTGGAGATGATGAAAGACTTGAACGAATTGTGGGATGCGGTAACGCACGCATGCGACAATCGTAACCGCTACTAATATCCATGGAACTATCTACGGCAAACTCAATGATTCCGCCGCGCCGAATTGGCCCGCGTGAAGCAGCTGATCTCTTAATGCGAAAGAAGCATCTTATCGTGCTCGGCGTGACTAATATTCGTCAACACCTCCGGTTTTTTAACGTGCTGGCAGGTGTCTTTGCCGGACAATGTGCCTTGTTTTGCGCGCAAGCGCGGTGGCAACAGACGCCGTCCCCGGAAGCGAGTTGTCTGATTCTCCCGGTAACCGACTTGAGTGCTCGCGCCTTTCTGGCACTATTTCTCCCGGATAATACCAACACCCGTGTGGCGGTCGCGTTGGCGATGACTTTCCTGTCCAAGGAAAACTCGCTGGCGGAAACTCTTTCGCGAATGACGATGGAAGGCCCCATTGTTTTGCTCGACGACCCGGCCAAGCCTGACGATATGCAGATGCACTCCGATTATGCAGTTTTTTGCGAAGCCTTAAAAATGACTTTCGAGGGGCGGACACACGACGTGAGATTGAACTGACATACATGCCCATAAAATCGAAACTCACGGATCGAATCACACATTGGAAGCGCGACCCAATCTCCTTTATCACCGAAGTATTGCGCGACCCTGAGACTAATCAGCCATTTCGGTTATACGCCGAAGAAGAAACCTTCCTTCGCACGGCACTAACCGTCACCGCCGATGGGCGGCTTCCCTATAGCGAGTTACTGTTCAGCGCGCCGAAGAAGAGCGGCAAGACCGGCTTGGCGGCGATGGCCACACTTTACGTGATCGTTGTGCTGGGTGGGAATTTCGCCGAGGGGTACTGCGTTGCAAACGATTTCGAGCAAGCCAGCAGCCGAGTGTTTCAGGCCATCGCCCGCATCATCCAGGCGAGCCCGCTGTTATGTCATTCGGCCAAAGTAACCGGCAACAGAATTGAGTTTACCTCTACTGGATCGACTATCACTGCGATCGCAAATGAATATGCTGGTGCGGCCGGGAGCAACCCGACCATCACCGTATTCGACGAACTGTGGGGTTATACCAGTGAACGGGGCTTACGGCTCTTTGATGAAATGGTGCCCGTGCCCACTCGCAAGGTTAGCGTGCGGCTCACAGTCACATATGCAGGGTTCGAAGGCGAAAGCGAGTTGCTTGAGACGCTATACAAGCGCGCACTGGCGGGGGAAACCGTTGGTACGGATTTATACCGCGGCGGCGGCATGTTCGCCTACTGGACGCACCAGTGTCGGGCCCCTTGGCAGACACCGGAATGGCGTGAACAAATGCGCGAGCAGTTGCGGCCGAATGCGTATTTGCGGCTCATTGAAAATCGATGGGTGACCAGCGAAAGCACCTTCGTTGATATGGTCTGGTTTGATGCGTGCACTAATCCTGAGTTGTCACCGGAGCTCTCCAACCCGAGTTTGCCCGTTTGGGTTGGCGTGGACGCGAGCGTAAAGCGTGATTCAACCGCAATTGCGGCGGCAACGTTCGAGAATGGTAAGGTGCGGCTCGTGTGGCACCGAATTTTTCAACCCTCGGTTGAAGACCCGCTAGATTTTGAGAACACGATCGAGAAGTCTCTGCTGGATTTATGCCGGCGGTTCTATGTGAAAGAGATCAAGTATGATCCTTATCAACTTGTGAGCGTGGCGCAGCGGTTAACACAACGCGGTCTGCCGATGGTTGAATTCCCGCAGTCGGTGCCGAACCTGACGGAAGCTTCGACTAATCTTTATGAGGCCATCAAAGGCCGCAATCTGATTGCCTATCACGATACGGATATTCGCTTGGCCATGTCCCGTGCTGTGGCGATTGAAACAGGCAGAGGTTGGCGTATCAGCAAGCAGGTGGCCAGTCACAAAATCGACATCGTGATCGCATTGGCGCAAGCAGCACTCGGCGCGGTGCAGATGGGCCAACAGGATTTTACAATCTCTTACACTCCGGTGGCCACACCGCCATCAGTGTGGGACGGCCATTTCGCTGGCGATGATAGCTACAGCGTGTCAGCCGCCCAGCGGCATCGAATCGAAGACAATCGTGCCCGCTTCACCGCCGTGCGCTGGGGGAAGCGGTGGCGCAATGCAGGTTACTGATATGGCGCGGATTGACTACGCCATTGAAGCGAATTTAGCTGGCCATCGCGCGCAGGCGGCTGCTGCACTGGAGCGCGAAGTTATACAACTACTGAGTGCGACTGCGGCCCGCGAGTTGGGCGACCGGCCTCTCAGCCTGGCGAACTCGGAGCTAATTTGGTTTTCAGTAGCGCGCAGCTTTGCTGGAGAACTGCTCGCCTGGCGGCGGCTTGCAGAATGGCGCCGGTAAAATTTCGAGGTTTTGGAACTGTGCAGCAAGCTGCACGCGTTTTCAATTTTTTACCTAACTTTCGCGTATAATTAATAACAGGAGATAAAATAACGTGGCCTTTTTAAGCCAGCAAGAAGCAATCGCACGAATGTCGCAACCGCAAAAAGAGCGGAATATACGAATTTTAGAAGAACAGCTGGGACCTATGGCCCGTCCTACACCACGGCCGAGCACGCCCGCTACCCCCTTCGCAATACCAGTGCATCCCGCAATTAAAATGGTCGGCCTAACTGGCACCGATGCGGAAGCGGTTGCCCTGCAGGTTGCGCTTGCGCCGCCGTCAAAAAACCATTGGAACCGATGGTCGCCAGCGGAACGGGCGCACATGAGTCGCGAAACGCGGCTCGAGTACGGTGACAGCGACGCTAGTGATGTTGACCCGGTTGATAGGGATGGCCATCGCCGCCAGGCGGAAACTGGTGATGACGAGGGCGGCTATGCCCGTAATGAAATGGCGTCAATCATGAGCCATCTTCGGTCGCACGGTAAAACAGGGGACGTGAACCATCTTAGTGCGGCGCGGCGACTGCTCGATGATTTGATCACAAAGGCGCGGACAACGGCGGCAGAGGTTGCTGGGCCGATGATGGGCAAGGTCACGTGCGCCTTTAGTGCCGACCCCGGAGTCGTGCTGAAATAGTAAATCACGCGCGAATGGCTTTTCGCCTACCACTCACGAGC
>DASREJ010000012.1:0-22645 GCA_035652115.1 Bryobacteraceae bacterium | reverse complement strand
CGCATGGCCGCGCGATTACTCGCGAAGCATTTAGCGGAATCGATGTTGCGATTGAATTCACGAGCCCTGAGGCTGCGCCTGCAAATCTGAAACATCTTGCGGCGGCGGGAGTACACGCGGTTACCGGAACGACGGGTTGGCTGAATCAACTGCCAGCGGTGACCGATGCGGTTCAGAATGCCGGCACCGGCTTGGTTTGGGGACCGAACTTTTCCGTCGGGGTGGCCGTGTTTCGGCGTCTCGTTGCCGAGGCCGCCGGACTGCTCAAGAACGAGGATGGTTATGGGGCCTGGGCGTGGGAGATCCATCATGATGCCAAGAGGGACGCACCATCCGGCACGCTGCTGCATCTTGTGGAAAGCATGAAGAGCCAGGGATACAGCCGGGCTATCGATGTGGGTTCAAATCGCGCCGGCAGGCACCCTGGAACACACGAGGTTGGCTTCGACTCGGCGGCTGATACTATTACTTTGCGGCACGTCGCGCGCAGCCGCGAAGGGTTTGCTCACGGCGCGCTCAAAGCGGCCCGATGGATCTTAGACCGGAAGGGCGTTCACGGCTTTGAAGAAGTCGTGTTCGGAAGCGACGGACGATCCGCTGAGTGACAGGAGTTCCTATGTTTACCGGTTGTGGCACAGCGTTGGTGACGCCATTTGGGCGCGATGGCAGCGTAGATGAAGCGGCCCTTCGGTCGCTGGTGAATCGTCAGATTGATGCGGGTATCGATTTTCTTTGTCCGTGCGGCACCACGGGCGAAAGCCCCACACTGAAGCATCACGAGCATCTGCGCGTCGTTCAAATCACCGTGGAAGAAGCACGTGGACGCGTTCCGGTGCTCGCCGGAGCAGGCGGCTACGACACGGATGAAGTGATCAGCCTGATCGCGGAGCTGCACGAACTTGGCGTGTCCGGCATTCTTTCGGTGACTCCGTACTACAACAAACCGACGCAGGAAGGCCTGTATCAGCACTATCGCGCAATTGCCGCATCTACTAAGCTGCCGATCATTGTGTATAGTGTTCAGCCACGCACGTCAGTGAATGTCGAGCCTGCCACGCTCATGCGGCTGGCGGAGATTCCGAATATTGTGGGCGTGAAGGAAGCATCGGGGAACATTGGCCAGATGGCAAGCATCTGTTCCAAGCTGTCGGAATCATTCATTGTTCTTTCCGGTGACGATGCGATTACGATTCCGCTTATCGCATTGGGCGGCCGGGGCATTATCTCCGTGGTGTCGAATGAAATTCCCGCTGAGTTCGCCGAATTGACGCACGCCGCGTTGAACGGTGATTTCGCTCGCGCGAGAGAAATACAACGCAAATATCAACCACTTCTCGAAATCAATTTCGTAGAGACGAGCCCCGGTCCGGTGAAATTTGCCATGGCGCGCATGGGGTTGCTGGAGCCGGTTTGGCGGCTTCCGCTCGTGCCACCGTCGCTTGTATCGCAAGAAAAAATCGAGCATGTGCTCGAATCACTGGGTCTGCTTTCCGGAGTGCGGGTTTGAGCGACCTGCAGCAGGAAATCGAGCAACTATTCGAAACGAAGCCATCGAGTTATACAGATGAGCAGCAGCAAGTCTTCTTTCATTTCCGCGATCTTTTGAATCAGGGCGCAATTCGTTCCGCCGAGCCCGACGCTTCACAGCCCACCGGATGGCGTGTCAACGTTTGGGTGAAGAAAGGTATATTGCTTGGTTTTCGCATCGGCGGCGTAATCGAGATGTCCGGCGCGGGCCCACTGCCGTTCTTCGACAAATCGACTTATCCGGTAAAAACATTCACAGTGGATGGCGGCGTGCGGATCGTCCCGGGAGGCTCCAGTGTTCGCGACGGCGCGTATCTGGGCCGTGGCGTCACGTGCATGCCGCCGATGTACATCAATGTGGGCGCTTATGTAGGCGACGGCACGATGATCGACTCCCATGCGCTGGTAGGAAGCTGCGCGCAAGTTGGCCGCAATTGCCATATTTCCGCAGCGTCGCAGTTAGGCGGCGTGCTTGAGCCAGTGGGCGCGTTGCCCGTCATTATTGAAGAGGACGTTCTGGTGGGAGGAAATTGCGGCGTCTATGAAGGAACTGTTGTGAAGCGGAGGGCCGTGCTGGGAAGCGGCACTATTCTCAATCGCTCCACTCCGGTGTACGATCTGGTGCGCGGCGTTGTTCATAAGGCCAGCGAAGATTCGCCCCTGATTATTCCAGAGGAGGCCGTTGTGGTGGCGGGCTCGCGCAAAATTTCGTCGGGTCACGGAGCGAATTGGGGAATTTCGCTGTACACGCCCGTGATTGTGAAGTACCGAGATGCCGGAACGGAAACCAAAATTCAGCTTGAAGACTTGCTGCGTTAGCTAGTTTGCGCGCCTAAAGCTCGTCAGTTTTGTCCGCCTTTGCAGCCGTGCCAGTCATCAATTTGTCGCCTGTCGGCGTTTCGCTGCCCCCGGCCGGCTCTTCCGTCACTTCCACTTCGGCAACATCGGACAATACAGAAGGTTCGCCGAAATCCATTACCGCGCGGCGTCCTTCATCTGGAGTGAAAACGCCCGCACTTACCAGCTTTGGCTCCTGACGGCGTAATACCCAGAGTTGGTATTGCTTTCCTTCGGCGAGCTTGGGGAGATTCGACGCCACGAATACCATGCGCGAACTTTCAACGATCAACGCGTAGGCGGTAGATTCGGCCGCGGCATCCGCGCCTTTCATCTGCACCAGACGAGCGCCGGGCAAGGAAAGCGCATCGAGCAGTTTCGTATTCCCCAGTAGCGCGTTTTGTTCCAGCAAAATTACTTCTTTGTACTGATTCGCCTCGGCTTGGCTTTGCAGCAATTGTTGGCGCAGTTTGGTAACGAGAGCGAGAGAATCGCCGCGTCCGGTTTTGGAAAGCGCGCGGGTCAGGTTGTCAGTTTGCTGCTTCTGTTGCTGCAATTCGACTTCCGTGACCGCTACTTTTTGCTTGATTTGGTTAAGCTCGAAAGCCAAGCGTTCGCCTTCCAATTGGGCGGACACTTTCCCGGCGTGCCAAGTCGCATAGAACAGCAGAACAACAGTCGCCGCGCCTGCAGTGAACAAGAACCAGCGACTCGACTTCAAGCCTGCTATGGATGAAGCGGCAAAGAACACTTTAAAGGTTAAATCCGAGTATAGCCGCGCGCGGTCAAAAGCGCTCGACGAAAAAGGATTAGTTTTCGCCGACATATGCCATAGAGAGCACGAAAGAATTTGAATTGCGAATTTTTCGGAGGCGAATCGCGGGAAGATGAAGGTCGATTAGCTGAAAAAGGGGAGCCCTGCGGCTCCCCCCACCGTGAGCGTACTAACTACCTAGGCATGTTGACGGGCGGCTCTGCGTCTGGTGAACGCAATGAAGCCGCAGAGCAATGTGAGGCCGAGCGCCACTGAGCCGTAGGCTG
This sequence comes from Bryobacteraceae bacterium, assembly GCA_035652115.1. Taxonomy (GTDB): domain Bacteria; phylum Acidobacteriota; class Terriglobia; order Bryobacterales; family Bryobacteraceae; genus Bog-105. Next base: position 19,240 of record DASREJ010000012.1, on the reverse strand, counting down.
CGGGCTCAGGCGTAAAGGTGATTTCTCCGAATATTCCATCGACCTGACCGTTGATTCCAGCGTCGAAATACACGGCATTGGGGTTCGAACTTGACCCACCATTTGGCCGAGCCTCAAGAGCCCACAAATTGCCGTTCACTAGCGGACTTCCGTTGGTGCCGTCGATTGTTCCCAAAAAGGCTCCGGTGCTGGGATTGAAGGCGTTGATTGTTCCATTCCCAAAATTGCCAACGAGCAGATCGCCGCTAAATTGTCCGAAGCCCGCCGGTGCGATTACTACGCCCCAGGGCGCATTCAACTGACCGCCGCTGGCTATCAGATGGCTGGAGAGATTTCCGTTCAAATCGTAAACATCGACAAAGCCCAGGCCGGTGCCACGGGTGGCGTTGCCAGGAGTGGTGCCGACTTCCGCGTACTCGACGTAGAGACTATTACCAACGAGCTGAATATTGAACGGCGCATAGCCCGCCGGAAGATTGGGATCGACGAACTTTCCTGCAAAGGTGGTGGAATTCACCTGGGAGAAGTTGGAATCGAACACATTGATGCCGCCGCCTGCAGTGAAGTTGGAGGCGTAGAGGTAGTTAGCGGTTCCGTTGTTCCCCATCGCCAAGCCCGTGTAAACAGCACCCGGCGTTGTGACCAGAGCCGTGGCAACGGTGTTGCCGGTGGGCACATTGTTCCAGGCGTTAATGGTTCCGGCGAGTGTATCAAAGATAAAGTTGGATGCCGTGCCGTTGACCATAAAATTCCCAGTGCCCGCCGCATTGAAAACCTGACCAGTCGGGGCGCTCGGCGGCACGGTTACCGTGAGTGCAGTTTTAACGCCGGCCCCGTTATAGAGCGTCGAGGTACCACTACGTTCGTTGGATACCCAAAAAGGACTTGTCGAGCTGAACGATATTCCCCAAGGATTGGTCAGATTCGGATCGACAGTTACGGCACCTACAGTAGATAAGTCGGAAACAAGATTTGTCTGCGTGTATACGTCCGCAAACAGAGAGATGGGAGCTACTAAGAGGGTGAGCGCGCACCTAACGTAGCATTTTTTCATCGGCGAGACCTCCGCGCTAATAGAGTTACTAGGCCGGGGACTTGCGACAAGACTAGTTGTAATTTTTTTGTGAAGGCCGACTGAGTGAATGTTGGTGCTCTATTTGATAAACACCCGACACTTTCTGGTATGTTGCTTCACAGATTCCCGCGTTTGGCCTGCTCGCGTTCAATGGCTTCAAAGAGCGCCTTAAAATTTCCTTTGCCAAAACTACGGCTACCTTTGCGCTGGATAATCTCGAAGAACAAGGTTGGACGGTCTTCTACAGGCTTGGTAAAGATCTGGAGCATGTAGCCTTCGTCATCGCGATCCACTAATATGCCCAGCTTGGCCAGTATGTCCAACGGTTCGTCGATCTTACCGACGCGAGCCGTTAAATCGTCGTAATAGGTGGTCGGAACAGATAGAAATTCCAAGCCTTGCGCTTGTAACTTTGTGACGGTATCGATGATGTTGTTCGTTGCCATGGCGATGTGCTGGACGCCAGGACCGCCATAGAAATCCAGATACTCTTCAATTTGCGATTTCTTGCGTCCGACCGCCGGTTCATTAATGGGAAATCGGATTCGCTCATTCCCATTTGCCATGACTTTCGACATCAGGGCCGAATATTCGGTCGAAATATCCTGATCATCGAAATGTTTGAACATGCGAAATCCCATCACGTGTTCGTAAAAACCAACCCACGTGTTCATTTGGCCCCAACCGACGTTTCCGACCATATGATCGATGTGCAGCAGACCGGTCGGACGGGCGACCGGATCGTGATCGGGCGTGGCAATAAAGCCTGGCAGAAACACGCCACGATAATTTTGCCTTTCCACAAAGGTGTGAATCGTGTCGCCGTAGATGCCGATGGAGGATAATTTCGCCTCGCCGTATTCATCCACAGTTTTCCGAGGCGGTCGATCGCTTTTTGCTCCGCGCGCAGTGGTTTCCTTCCACGCCGATGCCGCGTCATCTACTAAGAGTGCGATGGACTTCACTCCGTCGCCATGGCGGCTTACGTGGTCTGCTATCTCGCCCGAGGGTTGCAGCGCCGTTGTGAACACCAGACGTATTTTGTTCTGCTGTAGGACGTAGGACACGCGATCTCTCACGCCTGTCTCCGGACCGCGATAGGCGATCAGACTGAACCCAAGGCAAGAACGGTAAAAAAATGCGGCTTGCTTAGCATTGCCGACGTAAAATTCGACGTGATCCGTGCCGTGGATTGGCAGAAAGTCGTCGGCGGCCCGAACCTTTGTTCCGGGGATCTTTTCAGTAAGTTGCGGCATGCTCATCTACCTCCCGTTGTGAAACTACGTTTCGCAATGTTGCTAGCGCTTTGGGCGATGTGCCCAGCGGGTTCTCGTTTGACGTCAGCTTGGTCTCGCTCGGGGGAAGCGATCATAGCGAATATGTCTTGTCGATTATCAATATACTAATAGTATATTGCATAAATGCCGCGCACAAAAACGAAGGATAGGCAAGAAGGCACGTTGGCCGACCGGGCCTACCGGCTCCTGAAGCACGCGATTCTGCATAGCGAGTTTCCGGAAGGCAGCTTTCTTGTCGAATCAGAGATTTTGGCTCGTTATGCGATCGGCCGTACCCCATTTCGGGAGGCATGCAACCGGCTGCACAATGAGCAGTTGCTTGAAGTAGTTCCGCGCCGCGGCTATTTTGTTCCGGAATTGAGTTTTCGGGGCGTACGCGATCTGTTAGAAACGCGCATCCTGATTGAGGGACTCGCGGCAGAACTAGCCGCCCATCGCGCGGAACGCGCCGAGATGGACGGCTTGGATGCCTATTATGCGGAGGCGTTCAGGGCCGCAAAGAGCAATTCGGTGGATACGCTGATTGAGGCAAACCAGAAATTCCATCTACAAATTGCGCGCATGACTCACAATCGCGAATTGGAGACATTACTTCGGGGGCTATTGGAACGTTCGACGCGCTTGGTATATTTGGCGGCTAGCGGCGCCCGGCAAGCCCCGCGCGATATCGAGACGCTTCTGAAACCGATTGCGGAGGCGATACGAAAAAGGAATGCCGCCGCCGCTCACAAAGCAGTTATCGCCGATATCACTCAGGGGCAGTTGAACGCGCTCGGGCGCGATGTTTGGGAAATCTCGCCAGCATCGAAACAAGGCTCTTTCAGCGTGGAGAAGAATAGTTAGGAGATCAGTATGCCCGTTTATCATCAGCTTGGTGAGATTCCATCTAAAAGACACAAGGTCTATAGAAAACCGTCCGGGGAACTTTATTCGGAGGAGTTGATGGGCAACATGGGATTTACCGGCCCATCTTCACTGCTTTATCACGTACGCCGGCCGACCGCGGTACGCGCGGTGGAATTAGTGCGGGAATTGAAGTGGGAGGCCGCTCCGGCCGAACCTCTGCGACACCGGCATTTCCGGACGAAACAGCTTGCTAATCCGGGCGATTCAATTACAGAACGTGTTCCTTTGCTCTTTAACAACGATGTGTCGATGTCGATGGTGCGTCCGTCAGATGCCACCTCGCATTTTTATCGCAACGCGCAGGGAGATGAGATTGTTTTCATCAGCGAGGGAGACGGCGCGCTGGAATCGCCATTCGGCAGTATCGTTTTTAGCAGCGGCGATTATCTGATCATTCCGCGCGGCATCCTGCACCGCTACCGGTTTGCCTCTGAAAAACGCTTACTGGTGATTATTGAAAGCGCCGGTTATGTGCGCACGCCGCGACGCTACCGCAATGAGTTCGGCCAGCTCACGGAGAATAGCCCCTATTCAGAGCGCGACATTCGGAAACCGCAGGCGCTGGAAACACATGATGAAAAGGGCGAATTCAAACTTGTTATCAAGAAGGCGAATACGTTAAGCGAGATGACGCTTGCCTATCATCCTTTCGACGTCATCGGGTGGGATGGTTATTACTATCCATGGGCGATAAACATCGGCAACTTCGAGCCGCGCGTAGGCCGTTTCCACCTTCCACCACCGACGCATCAGACGTTTGAAGGCGACGGGTTCGTGGTGTGCTCGTTTTGCCCGCGCCCATACGACTTCGACCCCGAGGCCGTGCCCGCGCCGTATAGTCATTCGAACGTGATGTCGGATGAGGTGCTTTATTACGCCAATTCCGAATTTATGAGCCGTAAAGGGATTGAGTATGGTTCCATCACCCTGCATCCGGACGGATTGGCGCACGGGCCGCAGCCAGGCCGCACTGAGGCATCAATCGGACAGAAAGAGACAAATGAACTGGCGGTGATGATGGACACATTTCGCGGCTTAAATGTCAGCAAGGAAGCGGTCGGCATAGAAGATCGCGATTATTATCTTTCGTGGCTGGATTCTTAGCGCCCGCGATTCGAATACATGCTCGACGACACGCACGATCCCGGCTTAGAGAGCTGGGTGGAATCGGCTAATCGTCCCGATTGCGATTTCCCGATTCAAAATTTGCCGTTGGGTGTTTTTCGCGCTAAAGACGACGCGAACCCGCGCATCGGCACGGCAATTGGCGACTTCATTCTTGAGTTAAGCGAATGGCTGCCGGGGCAGACGTTGAACGAGTACATGGCTTTGCCGCAGGAGCAACGCCACGAATTAAGACACCGGTTGAGCAAGGCGCTCTCGAAGGGCTCTCCCAGGCGGAAACTCGTTCGACAGGCGGATTGCCAATTGCTGCTGCCGGCGGTGATTGGCGATTACACCGATTTTTACGCCTCTATTCATCACGCGACAAATGTCGGAAAAATGTTTCGCCCCGACAATCCGCTTCTGCCCAACTACAAGCATGTTCCAATTGCTTATCACGGCCGCGCCTCGTCCATCGTGGTGAGCGGAATACCGGTGCGGCGTCCCAATGGCCAACTTGGCGCCGGCGTATTCGGCCCAACCAAAGAGCTTGATTACGAGTTGGAGATCGGCGCCTTTCTTGGTCCGGGAAACCGCTTGGGCGAACCTATTCCGATTGGCGAAGCGAATCAGCATATTGCCGGCCTCTGCCTGTTAAACGATTGGTCGGCGAGAGATATCCAGCGGTGGGAGTATCAACCGCTGGGTCCTTTTCTAGCGAAAAATTTTGCGACATCGATTTCGCCGTGGCTCATTACGTGGGAGGCGCTTGCGCCATTCCGTGTCAAAAGCTCACATCACGATGTTCCGCTGCTTCCTTACCTAGAGACAAAAGCAGAAGACGCGCTTGATATCAGGCTACAGGTATCCTTGCGCCCTGCGGGAACCCGGGATGCTGTGCGAATTAGTTCTTCATCGTTCCGCGAGATGTATTGGACCATTTCGCAGATGGTTGCTCACCATACCTCCAATGGCTGTCCGATTCGCGCGGGCGATTTGATTGGCAGCGGCACCGTGTCGGGGCCGGAGAAGAACAACCGCGGGTGCTTGCTGGAATTAACGTGGAAAGGCACTGAACTTTTGCACCCTACGGCCGGAATTTCACGTCACTACCTTGAGGATGGCGACGAAATCATTCTGAGTGGATACTGTGAAGTGCCAGGATTTCGGCGGATTGGATTTGGCGCCTGCTCAGGAATTATTCTGAGCACCGCTGCATAATCAATTCCTTTTACAAGCTGCTCATTTACAATAATTTTTTAAGGGTCTCCAATAATCCGAACGCTAGTATCATGTTCACTCTAGGAACGAATAGCGCCGCAGCCATGCCGGTACGTGCCTATCGTCTCCTGGCACTTACGTTACTTCTCCGTCCGTTTGGCAACCTGTCGCTGGCGTGGGGCATGAGGCATTTTTCGTCGATGCTTGCGATGAATCCGTTCGTCTGTGTTCGCGCCCTTTTCAACCCCTATGTTGCTATTGGCGTTGGAGCGCTGATTTTCGCGCTTTTCACCCGCATGGCTTTGCTTAGCCTGGCGGATTTGAGCGTCGTTCTGCCATTGACAGCTAGTGGATATATTTTGTCCACCTTACTCGGAAGGCTTTTTTTGCGCGAGCAAGTTAACGCGGACCACTGGTTGGGAACGATTCTGATCTTCGTGGGTGCATTACTTGTGGGATTTAGCACAAGAAGATCGAATTCCTCGGATTCGTCTCTGTTACCTGGGGACGATTAAGCTCGTCTGAAGGTAGAACTCTTCCTTCAGGGATTAGAGACGGGTAGTTCACAAACAAGGAGTGAATCAAATCCGCACATGAAAATTTGCGTACTTGGCGGTGACGGCTACTGTGGTTGGGCAACTGCGCTTTACTTATCGGCGAAAGGCCATGAGGTGTCGATTGTCGATAGCTACGCTCGCCGCCAATGGGACTTCGAACTGGGCGTTCAAACTCTTACGCCCATACGGCCGTTAGTTGAGCGATTGAGAGTCTGGCAGGAATTGACCGGCCGAACCATCGATCTATTCGCTGGCGATGTCACCGACTACGATTTTCTTGCTTCCACCATCCGGGCCGTTGAGCCTGAAGCGGTGGTTCATTTTGCCGAGCAACGCTCCGCGCCCTATTCGATGATCGATCGCAAACATGCGGTCTTCACTCAAATAAACAACGTTACAGGCACGCTGAACCTGCTATTTGCGCTGCGCGAACTTCAGCCCGATTGCCATCTGGTGAAGCTGGGGACGATGGGCGAATATGGCACGCCCAATATCGACATCGAAGAAGGCTATATCGAGATTGAACATAATGGCCGCCGGGACGTGCTGCCGTTTCCCAAGCAACCGGGTTCGTTCTATCACTTGTCGAAAGTTCACGACAGCCACAACATCATGTTCGCCTGCAAGATTTGGGGCCTGCGCGCCACTGATCTGAATCAGGGCGTAGTGTACGGAACTGTGACAGATGAAGTCGCCTTCGATGAAGCGCTCATCAACCGTTTTGACTACGACGAAGTATTTGGTACCGTGCTCAATCGATTCTGCGCGCAAGTGGCGGTGGGACATCCCTTGACTATCTACGGGTCAGGTGGCCAAACGCGCGGGTTTTTGGATATTCGCGACACCGTACGCTGTGTGGAACTGGCATGCCTGAATCCTGCGGATCGCGGGGAATGCCGCGTCTACAACCAGTTCACCGAGCAGTTTTCTGTCTTGCAGATCGCGCAACTCGTATCCATAGCGGCCCGCAAGCTCGGCCTAATGGTTGACATCGATCATTTGCCTGATCCGCGAGTGGAATCAGAAGATCACTATTACAACGCCAAACATTCGAAGCTGATCGATCTCGGCTTGATGCCTCACTATCTCTCCGATTCGCTGCTGGATTCCCTGCTGAACATCGCTATCCGTTATCGGGAGCGCATAGACCCTTCCATCTTTATGCCGCAAGTGGATTGGCGCAAAGCGTCAAATATCCGGAACGTCCAACTCATGGCGGATGAGAAGCCGCTGTTTGCGGGGCAGGGTACTTAGCCGCCTCTTCACTCACGCGGCGGGCAAAGTCAATTCCAAACGGAAATTCTGCGCCCTCCGTCGCATCTTCGAAAAGACGCAGAAATCGTTCAATAATCGGCTGCCGATTGTGTGTGAACTCAACCGACTCGGTCTCAATCCAAACCCGGCGCTCGTCGTCGCTTTCGTAAGCAGTGGAGATCTCGCCGATCTCCGCTTCCGGCACAGCATATTTTCTGATTGCGAAAAGATGAACTCCAAGATTCAGCATTGCCGGAATATCAAGTCGACTGGCGCGGCTGATCGCAAATCGCCCGTTAAACCGTAAGCCCGGGCCGCCGTTGAATCGCCGGCGCCAGTCCTGAATTTCATTTAGTAGACAATATTCAAAATGCACACCCAGCAGAACACCGTGAGCCACAGCTAATTGTGTGAGTGTTTCCGCTTCGCGTGCCGAACCCAGCCAAGGCTTTTCGATAATCGCGTGCATGCCCGCATCAATCGCGGCGCTAATCATGGAAGAAACGTGCGGCCCCGGCACCACGCACAACCATGCAATCGCGGCATGGCTGGCGCGGAACGCGGATGCAAGCCGATCGATATAATTCGCGTCCGATTCGTTCGGTTTTATGCGAGCATCGGGAATATTTGTGACGCGGCAGCTCTCATCTTTAAGTAAAGACGACATCCGCCCGGCCCAGTTTCCGCGGCCGACAACCGCATACGCCGGACGCTCAGGCATGATTACCGATTCGCTCGCACACGAGGCGCGCCGCCTTTACCGCGCTCACTACTTTGCCCGAAAAAATGTGAATTTCACCGGGTCTTCCATCTTTGATGGACAAAATGCGCCGATCTTCCAAGCTGTCTTCAACCACGCGCATCACAAATCGCGATCCAAGATACTGTGCATGTGCCGCCGCCGGCACCGCCAGGCATGCATCCGCACGCATCTCTTCAAAGCGACTAAACGGAACGGCTGCGAATTCCGGTGAATTCAAACGGTCCGCGTAGAGTTCTGGCACCGCTTCGTCGGGATCTGTGGTCGACCAGTGATTCGTGTGTTTGGCCGATCCGAACTGCGAAAACTGTGACTCACCATAGGGATCGAAAGCGGTAAATGGTCCGTCTACAACCACAAGCCCGATACCTTGCAATTCTCGAGGCAGTTGAATCAGGACTTTTTCGGCAACCTGATACTTGGTACGTGAAAACATGCTGCGGCTTTCGCCCATTCCATAAGTTGCCCACACTATGAAATCGTAGCCGTTGCGCATGGTGGGATGAAATGCGACTGGTTCGAATTGCACATTCACGGCCGCCGCTCGCTGCTTCACAACAGCGCGGAGCAACTCCGGATCATAACTCTGTTCGTCAACTTCATAACAGCGATCGATGAATTCGTAATCGAGCCAATCGGGCCGGCAATTTCGCAGCGGCAATCCATACCCGACAATCAGACGCTCATACTCATCAGGACGGGTCAGCGAGCCTTGTTTGGGAATCGCATAATAGTTGCGGCTGTTTCGAACAATGGCTGGCCGGAACATTTCGACAAATTCGTTCCGCGCCTCTAAAACCTCCGCAATTGTTTGTGCGCTGCGGGGGTAATGGTATCCGGCATGCACCCGATATTGATTGATCGCCGAAGCTGCGTGCAACAGCCCCAACGGATCGAACAGATGCACTCGATGGCCGGATTCGGCGAGGCGGATAGCAGCCGTGGCTCCGTATATGCCCGCCCCGGCAACCGCGATCTTCATGTGAAGTTTCTTAGTTCACTCAGTTGGAGATGGCGCCGCTGCAGGTATGAGCATGCCTTTGCGAATGTAATATTGGCCGCCCCGCCAGGTGACCGTATTACACGCAAAGCTTGCCAGCCAAATACAGAAGGCGACGGCATCCCACGCTGGTATTAGCCACAGCTTCCGCCACAAATCCGTACGCTTGAAACCCCAAACGCCGATCAACCAACTGAGCCATATTCGAAAAGCTACGTAGGCAGCCACAAAGCCGCCGCCGATCAGCATTGACGGGCGCAGCGCAAGAATCAAAATAACCCAAGGGAGCGCATTCGTAAAGATGAGACCCAAGTGTCCCCAAGGACGCATGTGCCGCATGACCACAAGCCACCGCAAGCGTTTGCGCAGCAGATCGCTCAAGGATCGGTAATCGGCAACCGTTTCCACGGGGTAGTGCGATAACTTGATTTCATATCCTTGGTCAGCAATTAGCCGGCCTACGAGCAAATCATCCGCGGGGCGATTTTCCAGCGTTTGATATCCACCAAACTCCGCGAGCCGGGTACGTGTTGTAGCAATTGTCTGTCCTAGGGCAAACTTTACTCCATCTAATTGCTTTGCCACAAAGAGCCCAGCATAAAAGTCAGACAGCATACCAACGCTCTGCAGCTTTTCTACTAGGTTGTCATCTCGGGTGGAAACATACAGGCAAGTAACAACCCCTGTTTTGGGGTCGGCGAACGGTGCGATTGTCTTCTGTAAGTAATCCGGAGGCACGCGAACGTCACTGTCGCTAATTACTAAGTGCTCGTATTTTGCTTCGCTTGCCAAGCGGGCGAGTTTCGCGACTTTATCATTTGTCGCGATGCGTCCCGAGCCATACAGTACGCGAATAGCACGCTCCGGAAACTCCTTCTGGAGCCGCTCGATTACAGGAAGAACGGGATCGTCGACCCCGCCGACACAGAACACTATCTCGTATTCGGGATAATCCTGCTTACAAAAGCTGGCGAAGTTTTCATAGGCTTCCGGGTCCAATCCCCGTACGGGCTTTAGAGTACTTACAGGTGGAGTAAAATTCTTTAAGTCAGAAGGCTCATCAGGATGGCTAAAAAAAAGCCATGTGCTGTAAAGAGCAATCAGTAAGTAAATGAACGGGAATATTGCGATCACCACTAACAGGTGGGCGGTCGTAAGGAGCATTTAGCCTCGCCATTTCTAACATAAACAAGTTATTTGCAATCCCCGTAATCCCCATTTAACTCTAACAAATAGTTAGATTTTGTGGAACAAATTTGCCAGTCACGCAAGACTAAGATCGTTAGTAACTCGCGTCCACAGCCACTATTTGGTGGTGGTCACACTGGCGAGTTTCAGACGACGAATTTCGAAAAAAGCGCTGGAAACCGCGTGCTTCATCGCTAGCGAGCTTTCGACACCGCAAGTACAGCCGGGACATTCGCGGCGGAGCATGGCGCGGCATTGGCGATGATAAGCATCAGATTGCAGCACGCTCGCGAGGCTCTCTCGTAAAATGTTTCCCACTGGCGGCAGCGGATAGCATCCGGTCAACACGTCGCCGTTGGAAAGGATAAACACCTGCAAGAATCCCAAGACGCAGGGCGGCTCGGCAATTTTTTCGCCCTTGTAATAACGGCTCACATAGTCGACTTCATAAGCGGGGCGCTTCAAAGTGTCAGCCAGGAATTTTGCAATATAAGAGACGTCGCGCCCTCGCGGCCAAAGAGGCGTGATGTCGGAGTTCTGGAAGAAGAATAGATTCCGGCTAAGAATATTAATTTCGATTGCGGCTCCAACTTGTGCGGCAGTTTTCGATAGATCTTCCAGTTCCTCTGCCGATGCCTTGTTCAGCGTGACCGATAGAACAATTTCCTTATTGCGAAGCAACTGAATACCTTGCAGGGCGAGATCAAAATAACCGCGAATGCCGCGGATGCGATCGTTGGTCTCCTTCAGGCCGTCGATAGAAACCGCAATCTTCGTCAGTGGCGAATCGTTTACTTCGCTGTGCAGCTTTTTTAGAAGCAGCCCATTCGTTTGCACAATCATGTGCTTGAATGAGGAGCTTTTTGCCTGCTCTAGAATGCGGAAGAAATCTTTTCTAAGAAGCGGCTCGCCGCCGGTGAAGCGAATCGATCCAATTCCGAGGTCCCCAATTTCGTTAATCAGTTCGATAGCGCGCTCCGTGCTAATTGCGTCTTGCCATCTGGTCTTCCAGTAATCGCAAGTGATGCATTTAGCCTGGCAATTCTCGGTTAATTTAAGGTGCGCGGCGAGCGGCCGGATTTTCGGCGGAAGTAGTGTTGTCGATATCTGGCTCCCCAACCACACACGAGGCAAATAGGAAACAGAGCGCGGCATTCCCTGTATGCTGACGGCACCTCCCCATACCGACCATATCAAAGGCTTTTTTGCCCCGGTAGTTGATATCTTGTAAGTTAGTTGTTCAGTTCTTAATAATCTGTAAATTGAGTTATCCCGCGTCCGATTCCGCCTCACAACCGACCGTTGAAATATTGATGCCGCCAAAAGTGGCAGAACGTAAGCGTTCCGCTACGATCGCGTGCTTGATCGTTGTATTGATAGCCGCCGCCATTTATCTCGGCTGTATTATTTCGCCGCCTTCCTTGATGGACGATGTTGACGCCGTGCAGGCGCAGATCGCCCGGAATATGTTGTCCTCAGGCGACTGGGTAACGGCACGATTAGATGGAGTGCTTTATCTCGAAAAAGCGCCATTGATTTATTGGTTGATTGCGCTGACCTACAAGGTCTTTGGACCTTTTGATTGGGCGGCGCGCATACCTGTAGCTTTGGCCGCGGTTGGGCTCGCCTGGCTTACAGCCGCATTCGGTATCTGGGCTTTCGGGCGGCGCGCCGGCTTCTATGCGGGCTTGTGTATATCCACCTGCGCCGGCCTGTTCTTGTTTACGCGCATTTTGATTCCGGACGTGATGCTCACGTTTACGATCGCGCTGGCTATCTGGTCATTTCTTCGCACTATCGATGCAGAAGAGCAACATCCGCGCGTATGGGCGTTCCTATTCGCGGCCAGTATCGGTGTCGGTCTGCTACTTAAAAGCTTGATCGGTGTTGTATTCCCGGTTGGCGCTTGTTTGCTCTACCTCGTTTTTACACGCCAGCTTTTTGCGGCAGAGGTCTGGAAGCGCATACGGCCCATCAGCGGAATAGTTATTATTCTTGCGATTGCCGCGCCTTGGCACATTTTGGCGACAATTCGCAATCCGCCTTATTTCGATTTCACGCTTCGCAGCGTGCGCGGCCAATATCACGGGTTTTTTTGGTTTTATTTCATCAATGAGCAACTGCTGCGCTTTTTGAATTTACGTTACCCGCGCGACTACGATACCGTTCCGCGCCTATGGTTCTGGCTGCTTCATCTGGTGTGGCTATTCCCCTGGAGCGTGTATGTGCCGGCGATGGCCAGACAATCGTTCCGCCCAATCGATCGCGCCGGCCGCGTGCGGCTGATGGCGCTTTGCTGGATCGGCTTCATACTGATTTTCTTCACGTTTTCGACGACGCAAGAGTATTACTCCATGCCTTGCTACACGGCGTTCGCGCTGCTTTTAGGGTCGGCCATGGCCAAAGGGGGGGCATGGATTCGCGGCGGAACAAAAACGCTGGGGGCAGTGGTTGGCTGCGCCGCTCTGGCAGCGATCGTTATTTTATGTTTGGTGTGGAAATTGCCAGCGCCTGGCGATATTGCGGGCGCGCTAACCGAACATCCGCAGGCGTATAAGTTGTCCTTGGGTCACATTGAGGATTTGACATTACAGTCGTTCGCCTATCTCAAGCTGCCGCTGGCTGTCGCGGCAATCGCATTTCTGGTGGGATGTATCGGCGCCTTTGCTCTCAAAGGCAAAAAGGCCTTTCTTGTTATTGCCGCGATGATGGTGATTTTCTTTCATGCGGCCCGATTGGCGTTGGTGGTTTTTGATCCCTATATGTCATCGCGACCGTTGGCTGAGGCACTTCTGCGGTCGCCGCAAGGGGAGTTGATCGTTGATCATCACTACTACGAGTTCTCGTCGGTCTTTTTTTACACCGATAGATCGGCGTTGCTGCTAAACGGACGCTTCGCCAATCTTATCTACGGCTCGTACGCGCCTGATGCGCCGCCGGTATTTATTGACAACGCCGATTTCAAGCAACGTTGGGCTCAACCACAGCGATGCTACATTGTCGCGGAATTAACCGGCGTGCAGCGGTTATTGCACGTTGTGAGCCGCAACGACCTATACGTGGTGGCCATGAGCGGTGGCAAATTTCTCCTGACGAACCATGCGCTACCGCAGACGACGTTGTTGCCCCCAAGCATCGAAAACGCGTCGTTGTAATCGGCCGAATGCGATGGCTCGTTATCCACGGCGGGCAAAAGGATTTGGCGGAGCGGGCGGCAATTCCTGCGGCAATGCGTCAGCGCACATCTGAAGCACTTCAATCATGTTGAGTGAAGATTGTGCGACGGAGTTGGTGGACATCATCGGCACTTCCTCTATGGGATTGAGCACTGCGGGACCATCTATTTCGCGCGGCGTATACATGTCCGGCCGCATAGAGTAGCCGCCGTTCGGTCCCGCTGTCGCGCGCGTCGCAAATGCCGGATTCTTTGTCTCCATATATGCATAAGCCGCCAAGCGGCCGCCGCCTGCATAGTGGCCATCCTCGCCTTCATGGCCGGTCTGCATGTCTTTCGCAACTACTTCCTTGGGCGCTGCGGTTAGACGGCAATACTGCAGAAAAGCCTTGTGCCAGCCGGGATGATCGATGAGCTGATTGATTTCAAACGCCACCTCGGCCCCTCCCTGAATGACCTGCAGATTGTAGACTCCGAAAGGATCGACGCCAAGCGGATACATCTTGCCAGTTTTCGGATCATAACCATATAGCGTTTCCGGGCCAGTCATGAATCCGTAAGGCATGTTCGCTATGCAATCCATGCCGGTCATAATCTTGTCGCGATATTTTGTGTTCCCGGTCCGCTCCCACTCCGTCATCCAGTTGCCGACGAAGGCAAGCCAGTCGGGACCGCCGCGTATACGCGCAGGATATTTTTTCGGTCCTTTAATAGGATCGGCTTCTCGCATGGGATCAAGCGACAGCAGCGTGAAATCGGCATCGACAACAGAATGCATGATGTCGCCGGTGCGCTCATCTCCAGTCAGATAGTAGAAGAAGCGCCGGAAGGCGGCCTGGCTGATGCGTGCTTCTTTGGCTCCGCATCCCCAGTGGCGGACATTGTGCCGCGACCCTAACATCGCAAACCGGCCGAGATGATAGGTGTCCACTTCGCTTGTGTGCCGCGTCATTGCTTCGGCCATGCGGAAGATGTCGGCGCGTCCGGTACGCAGAAAGCTGTACCAAAGCCACATGTCCGTGCCCAGTTCCGTGTTGTCCCATGCGAAGCCGCCGACATCATAACGCCAGACGTGCCGGCCTGGATCATAAGAGTGCATGACGTCGCCGAAATCCCAAAAGCCGTACCAGTGCCTCTGCTCGACCTCCTTGAGATACATCGCGAGAGACGCATCGAGATCGTCTTCCATGGCCTTCTTGTAAGGCGTGGATCGGTCTGGAAGGCTCCAGATTCCAAAGACCTGCGCAGAATGCAAATACTCAGGTGGGCACACTAACTGTGGCGGTCTCTGCGCCGCGTGCGCCTGTTGAACGCTTACCTCTCGATCGGACACGTCCGGGGAGGGAAACAGCATTAACTCGCTGGTTCTTCCAACTCCGTGCGGAGTGCTGAAACCCGGCTGCACATCTTCGTAACTCGAATCGAGATCGTGCCCTTTGGTGTCGTAGTGCCGTAGATCCATCGCCGGCGCATCGGGCGACCAAAACCACGCAGTCAATTGAGCAGCGTCGGTTGTGGCGTTGTGAATTTCGAGTGATGCGGGATAAGATTGCCAAAAATTTCGGATCGCTACACCCAGCCCGCCGCTAACGTCTCCGACAAACGCATATCCAGAAGATCGTTTTCCATCGCCGGCGTGCAACCAGCAGCTTTGAGAATTCGTGCGCTTCTCAATAACGAAACCATCGGCGGTGGGCTGGACCAGTTTGTATGAGTCCCAGATAGCCCAATCGGTGAGCAGTTTTTGATCGCCTGGAGTGAGAGTTTCTTTGTTTGGGACTCGCTTGCCCGCCAGTTGATCCGCATAGAACGTGTTACCGCGAGGCTGCATGGGCCGACGCCCTACCAGCGGCTGCAGAGACTCCGCCCATAATCCCTCATCTTCGCCGCTGAACCGAACGTGGCGGTTGTGTACCTCTTCGCGCATAGGCACATCAAAACGAACGCCGAGGCCGCGAATGAAATCTTTGTGCTCATCTCCATCGAACACAATGCTGTGAACCAGCCGAATGTCCGGCATGCCGGCATAAAAATAGAGCCGGACAACAAAGGGAAGCCATTCACGCGTACCTTTTTCCGCACGGTGTAGACCTTCTACCTTAACAACGCAACGCACGGGGCCGTTTTGCTCGATGGTGACCTTCTTGATGTCGCTGGTGAAGTCCTCGAAACGTAGAGTGCGACTGGTCTCAAGCGACCGATCCTCCCGCTGGAGTGTCAGGCGTCCGTTGCGAGCTATTGGAGTGCTGTTGATTGAAATGCTTTCGATCAACGAACTTCCGCTTCGAGCAATGCGGCACGTTATTGCGCCTGTGTTGACGTCAACAGCCGGACCGCTTTGGGTAACTTTCAATGGCGTCGCGGGAGCGCCGGCGGCGCCAGGAACAATCGCGAACGTCTCATCGTATCCAGGCTCGATCACGGCAGCGAAACCGGTCCATTTGATGGAACCATCCGGCCAGTAAGCGAGAGTCCAGGATTGCAGAGGCAAGCCGCGGCCGGAACTGCCGGTCAAGCGGAACGAATCACTCTTTTGAACGGTATTGCGTGGCCACGGCACTCCCCAACTCACTCCGCACTTGCGTGGGGGAGCAGTTTCGAGCCACTTTACAGAAGCGCTTGGCGCTGAAGATGTGGTCTGTCGTGCCGCGGCATCTAACCCTTTTACAGCAGGCAGCGCTGCCGCAGCCATGCCAAGGGCCTGCCGTCTATTGATCTTCAAATGACAACCTTTCAAAAGTTAGACGATGTAGAACGCGCGCTAGAAAGTAATTCTGCCCTCAAATTGCAGCTTTCTCGGCAAGTTCGCCTGGGTGGTGACGGTGCCAAAGCTGGCTGAATCGACGTTTGCTCCCGGCGCGCCGAAGTACACCGAGTTCGTGATATTGAAGGCATCCGCCTGGAGCGCGAGCCTCACACGTTCAGTGATCTTGAACTCCCGCCGCAGACTGATGTCTTCATCAAGCGTGTGCTCGGCAAAGAGATTAAGCGGCGCTGCGCGAGCCACATTTCCAACGGTGAAAGGCGCCGGATCGACGAATGCCGATTTATTTAGATAAACAGTAGGTGAAGATCCGAGCACGCTGCCGCTACCGTAATCGCCGTTGATGCGGACGTCGCCGTTAAATGCGGGATTATAGTTCGGGAAGCAAGTGCCTAGTATGCCGCCCGAGGTGCAGCCGTTCGCGGTGATGCTTAGAGGCGCGCCGGAACTGAAGCTGACAATTCCCGAGATCTGCCAGTTGCTTACAAGCGCGCTGACGAACCTGTTCCCGTTACCCAATTGATGTCCCGCACCGAAAGGCAGCGCATAAACAAATGTGCCGGTGAGGACGTGTGGACGATCGATGGTTCCCGGAGCGCGCTCCAAAGAGTTATCAATTGGATTGCGCGGAGTTGCCAGATCGTCGAGTTCTTTGCTAAATGTGTAGCCGAGCATAAATGTCAGCCCTTTTGAAAAACGCCGATTGAACGTTACCTGGAGAGCGTGATAGCTGGAGTTGCCGACATCCGCCCAAGGATCTGAAATTGAGCCGTACTGCGGATAGGGCCGCAGCATTTGACCGATCGTTCCGACGAAATTGGGGAAGGGCAGGCCAACACCCGGGAAAACTCTCTGCACCGCAGCTATCGTTGTCGGGGTTGCCGTCGATGTCAGCAACGAGCCCAATGGCAAAAACTGAATCGGAATTTGATTTGTGAATGGACCTGCAACGCCCGCTCCGGGTAAAAAATGCCCTTCACTTCCGGCATAGGTGGCGCTCAGAATCATGTTCGTGGTTAATGAACGTTGGATGCCGAAGCTCCAATTCTCGTAATACGGAGGCTTGCCGCCCAACTTGTAATCGCCGTAGGTGATGGTCTGTGCCCCGGTCGGATTAGAAGTGATGAAGCCGGTTCCATAACTTGGGTTGATGAACGGTGGCGGCTGATAAGCCGGATAGCCGTTGTCCCAATAAAAGGCCGGAAGGGCGTTTCCCGGACTTACAAAACTGGCGGAGGTATCGAAACCGAGCTGACTTAGGCCTTGCCGTCCATTCACCCGTCCGCTGACTCCGCCCGCATGAACATAAGTGAGCGCAAAGCCGGTGCGAATCACAGTTTTATCATCGACTTGATACGCTGCGCCCACGCGAGGTCCCAAGTTTCCGTAGTGCGTCTTGATTGGCGTGGAGCAGTTACAACTGTCGGGACCGTTTCCGGCAAATTCGAGTGCGCCCAGGTGCCCGCCCGCGGCCGGATTCGGCTCTAGCGGGTTGAAGAACGACATACGATTGACTACTTCTGTAAAAGGCCCCCAGACATCCCATCGCAGGCCAAGATTCAGGGTGAGTTTAGGATTGACTTTGTAGTCGTCTTGTATGTATGCCGCGTAATCTTTGTACCGGCCGCCGGTTTCAGCAACACCATTTTGCGTGACAGTGCTGCTGTCGACTGCACCTAACAGATAACTTGCATATGAATTACCAGTGTTACTCAGCACGCTGCCGGTGGCAGAAAACGCGGCAGTCTCGTTATTGCTGAAAGTGAAACCGGCCAATGATCCGGTGGTGGGATTCGTGAAATTATCTTGCAGCGCCTGGAACTGAAATCCAAATGTCAGGAAATGCTTGCCTTTGGTCCATTGGACATTGTCTTGAACCGTAAATGTATTGGCAGCTTCTATCGTTGGATGAGAGTTCGTGCCGGCCCATCCGATAGGCGCATTGGTGCCATTGAATGTGACATCGGGCATAGCCGAATTTGCAAGGCCGGCGGGCAAGCCAGTGAGTCCCGCCTTTTGGGGATAGTTGCCTGCTGCGGTGTCGCTGAGTAGTGGAATAAAAAGACGGTTGAATGAGTAGCTGAATTCATTGACGACAGTAGGCGAAAAGACGTAAGTGTCGTGAAGTTGAGCTAAGTTGGAGTTCTCTTCCACGACCCGCGCTTGTGTGTAAGGCAACGGGGTTGAATTTGTGTTGGGCGCGAGGCTGCCGGTGAAGTTTGTTGTGTATTTGCCCAAGCTGAACAGGACAAACAATCGATTCTTGTCGGTGAGATTGAAATCCACTTTGTCGGTGGTGTTGTTGACGTTTACGAGTTCAGGCAAAGAAGTCAGATAGTTATTTTGAATGTTGCTGTTTGTGGGAGTAGGCAGATACGACTGCAGCGATTTTGCGACGTTCGATAACCGTGTTGCCGGAATGATGTTGCCTGAAAATGCTCTGCGGGTGCAGACACCCAGGTTATTGCAAGTGGTGGTCGCAGGATCATAAATGGTGGTAGGCAGCGCGCTGAAATCGCCGTTGCGCTCCGCGAGTGTGGGAATCGATTGCAATGCCGGAGCAGACGCCGAGTCAAAACGATATCCATCGTAGCTGCCGAAAAAGAAGATCTTGTCCTTCTTGATGGGGCCGCCTACGTTAACGCCGAATTCATTCTGGTGCTCCACAGGAGTAAAACTCGGGAAAAATCCGCGCGCGTCGAGATCGGTATTTCGGAAGTATTCATAAGCTGCGCCATGAATACTGTTCGTGCCCGATTTCAGAACGTAGTTTTCGACCCCCTGACCTTCATACATGGCCTTCGCGCCTGTTGTTTCTACCTGGAACTGATCGACCGCTTCCACTGACACTCCCAAAGCAAGATTGCGTGTATCGCCTTGTGTTCCGGCATTTGTAAGCGGAAGGCCCTCAACATAGACCTCGTTTTGATAGGTTTGT
>DASREJ010000011.1:0-9368 GCA_035652115.1 Bryobacteraceae bacterium | reverse complement strand
GAGATTCCCAATAGACCGATCACGAGCACGTCGAGCGTGCTCATGCTGTGATGCACTAAGACCTTGTCAATGACGACCTGGAAAAATAGCGGCGAGACCAGCGCGAATAACTGCAGAAAGAACGAGGCGAGCAGCACTTCTCCGAGCAGATGGCGATATTTGTGAATCGCTCCTAAGAACCAGGTAATGTCGAAATGGCGTGAAAGATCTGCCAAGCTCGCGCGCCGCGCCATCAGCACAAGACGGCCATCCCAGACCGCTTCGAACTCGGCCCGCGTCATGGCTTCGGGTTTGGACGATGATGGGTGCTGCACCAGGACCTTGTCCTCCGCGGCTTTGCCGAGGATGAGAAATCCCCCGTCGCCGAGCGCAGCAATTCCAGGCAACGGGGTGGCGGATAGACGTTCCCATTTTGTGGTGCTGGCGCGCGCCTTGAGTCCGAACGCCTTCGCACATCGCAGCATTTCCGTCACGCCGATCGTTGCCGTGCCGCAGTGGTGGCGAATCTGCCCTGGGTCGGCACCAATGCCGTGGATGCGCAGCAATAACACCAGCGCGCCAAGACCAGAATCATTGGATTTCACTTGATCGGTCGTAACCCGTTCGGTCGGAAGGCCTTTTTTTGCGCTTAGGGAGCTATGCACTGAGGCAAGCTTTCGAGGAAGGATGCTAGTAAAGGTGTCTGACAACTGGTTCGCAATATCCGATGTGCGGGCTGAAAGATTTGGCCACGCGCGGCCCACGAGATCTGACCACGACGCTCGGCGTGCCACCGCCACAATCTGACCGCCCCAGTGAAGAATGCTAGTAAAGGTCTCGGAGAACTGGCTGGCAATATTCGATGCTCGCGCTGAAAGGTACGACAATGCCCGGCCCGCGAGATCCGACCACGATGTTCGGCGTGCCACCGCGACAATCTGACCATCCCAGCGCGCCTCGAATTCGGCTCGCGTCATCAATTCGGCGTCTTGAGATGAGGGCCGTGCTACGATCGCTCCCCACTTCGTTACTTTGCCAATTACGAGAAATCCGCTTTCTCGCAGCCTCGCGACCACTGGTAGCTGACTGGCGGCGAGCCCGTTCCAGTTGGTCCTGAGAAGGGTCGCCTTAAGGCCCAACTTTTTGGCGCAACGCAACATCTCGGTAGTACCGATTGGTCCCTTCCCACATCGCTTGCGAAGCTGATCAAGCCTTATCCTCACGCCATGCAGGCGCAACAACAGACCGAGCGCGATGAGCGCTGGGTCGATCGCTTTGGTATCGTCCATCACTGCAGACATCCAAGGCGGATCCAAAACGAGTTATTGCCAATGCTGCCTGCGAAAGGGTCCAGCCCCATTGGTATAGGCGCCCCGGCAAGATTGATGGTGGCGCTATGAGTCCTAATCGCGCATTGTCAACTTGCCACCTGAGGAATCCCCTGAGAATGAGGCGAACATTTGCCGCTGAGCCCAGGAAACGTCGGCTAAGTCGATATAAGTTGCATCGTCAAGGCAGAGGCGCTCTCGCGAGCGCCTCGGGCTGGACCATCGAGCTACGCGGTTCGCCAAATTGCAACTCCTAAGATCGCAAGCGCTGTCATGCCATTGACCAGGAACGTCGCGGACGGCTGCCAGCAGTCGATGCAGGTGGTAATAATTTCCATCAAGCTAGACCCAACTTATTCCGTCGACCCCATGATCGTACCCTGAAGGCTCGAGAAAATAGAGTTCGGCAAACTCGTGAAGGGGATCGACGCATCCGGGAGAGATGGTAGGTTTAGCGCTAGCCTTGCCGTACCATCATCCGCCGAGTTTGAGCCGGTGAAAGTCAGAGTATAGTCGACAAGTACGCTCGCCTGGACAGGACTTGCCATTAACAAAAGCCCCAACAAAGAGCCATAAATGGTTTAGATATAATCATTATGCGCCCCCATGATTTAATCCAATCTTTTTAATCAATCTAACATTAATATACTCGGCGCGTTGACGCAATCACTAAACAGGACTTTCGGACCGTGCCAAATGGCTGCGCTTTTTCACTTTTTTATCGTCGTTTCACCACCAATCTTCAACGCCATCAGAGATTTGGGCGTCGCTAATCGATAGCGGACAGGGGCGCAATTGAGGAAAGCTCGGCGTCGATCGACGGAAAGTCATGGGTCCGCGGCCGGCCCGCGTTGTTGTCGCATTGCGCATGATCGCGTTCGCGCTGACCAGGACGGGGGCGTTAGGATGATCTGGTCTCGGGGCCGGTCGAATCCGCATTCTGATACCCGAAGGCCCAGGTATGCGAGTTCCGGAGCCTTTAGTTTTGCCCGCGAAAGAAAAACCCGCTCCGGGGATATTCCTTTGGCGAGGAGTTGGAGCGGGTAGTCATATGAACCGCGTGCGGCACAGTCAGCAGCCGCAGCGTCTCCCAGCCTAGATCCGGCCGCTCACATTCACAATTGTAAGTGAGCAACACAAGAAGTTATGGCGGATATTGGTAGTCGCAAGCGCGGCCGATCCGATCTTGCATACGCGGTCGGACATTCGGATTTAACGTTTGCAGTTCGGCGCAGTCATTGGGGCTGACGTTCTCGGTGATTCCACCTTTGTCTGCGGCGCTTGGCGGAAGCCCTTCATTTTTACTCCCGCGACCATCCACTCGACCATTAGCTTGACCGCTGTATTGACCACTGTACTGACCATTGTACTGACCGCTATATTGCATATTGACCTGGGCGTTAGTAGCCGACGCGATCAGGGAGGTGAGGAATACAAGGAGCAGTATCTTCATCGGTGCGCTCATGCGATTGAAGTTGCACGACCAATGTACGGAAGATGCAGAAGGTTCCGTCTTTTTTGTCCCTTCTTGTGATCGGAATTTGATCGTAAGAAGATCGGGGCTCGGGCGGCCTTTTTGTCTGTGGACGAATGCTGCTATAGCTGTATGCATTCTCTCCTGCCTATATGATGGGAACACTCGAAAACCGGACGGCATGGCTTTTTGGTGCTGAATCATGTCAGCGAATTCATCGTCCAACGAAATGGTCGCCTTCTTATTGAGCGTGCTCGAAGGTGTCGAAAATGCGGGCGATCAGCCCCCAGTTTCGGCTGTTCTGAAGCCTGCTGCCTCCCAGGAACTTAAGTCGAGACCAATCAGCACATCGGAAGATCGAGGGGCAAACCCCTTAGTCGAGAGAATTGCCGAAGCGATGTCGATACTTCGGAATCGAGCGCGGGCAAGCCAGATCGGTTAATCCCGCCTTGGGCGGCGACAAAGCCGAAACGAGGAGACCTACATTCCAGACGTTACGTTGCGGGCACAATTTGAGCACTGTGCACTAGCTCCGATTCTGGGGAGATTCGTCATGCGCCGTACAGAGGTTATGTTGTGGTCGTCTCTATACTTCATATCGATCGTGGTCGGCGTTGCTAGTGCGCTTTTATATAAAGCGCCGGGGCTGTAGTCCCCGCTTCGAGTCGTTCGGCCTAAGCGCTCTCACCAGTGCGGGTTTAAAAACGCCTGCCTGCGCTGCTAACGTTAAAACTCACGTCACTCACTCCAGTGTTGAAACTAACGGCATACGCGGGTATTCACGACCCGGATGACCACGTCTCGCGCGAAAATTTCGATAACGATTTGGCCATCGCTTCTGTGATAGCGACGGCGGGCTGGCTGTGGCTAATCTTTTGGGCTGTGGACCAGATGATTTAGCTCGCAAACTTGATTGCCTCTAAGAGCCCGCAGATAAACATCCCCCAGAGGGCAAAGTTGATCTGAAATGCGTCCAACATTCCCCCATTCCCTTGTTTATTGCCCGATTCGTTTTTCCTTGATGCTATGCCGGGCTACTGTCGTGGCAAGATTTTAATGCTTAAAAACAGCCGCTTATCCACTCGATGCGGCGCTCCGCTGCTTTGAAGACCCCCTCTATTTTTCGTCATTGGCGTATGCGGCATAAATCGTGGTGCCGCTCTGAAAGGCGATTAGATCGATATTTCTTGCTCAGTTCCAGAATTTAACCGCCAGCGCCCGCATCAAGCTTAATCCGCGAGTTTTATTGCGCTAGCTGCTGCGCCACTCCTACGATCATTAGCAGTCGGGCAATCCAGCGCGAGCCGCTCACGGCTTGCTACCCGATCACGGGGTTCACCTCACAAGCGAGGCCCCCGCCGTTGAAGGTCTTTGGTGCTATGCGGACAAGTTTAGTCACCCGAATAATTGCCGCTGCAGCTTGGATGGTAATCGTCGCGCTGGCGATTTCGTTCCTGCTTCGTTGGCGGATCAGTGCGCGCCAAAATGGAAACCAAAATCAGCTTCGTCGGCCCGATCATTCGATTGGGTCCTGATTGAGCTTACGTGATCACGAATGCATGAATCATCGACACGGCTTGGGCGGATTGCACGGATGTTGGCGCCGCGGTGCTCATTATCGATCCTGTTCGAACAGCATTCGCGAGAGCGACGCTTGCGCGTCATGCGCCTTTTCGCCGAAAGCACTTTCGATGTCGATAACGCTCTCAAGGATTGGCTTGAAAAAAAATGGCCCCGACAGGGTTCGCAAGGCTCGTCCCGATTGAGAGTCAAGGCCTTTCTTTCATAATCGTCGAATTGACTCAGCCCGGGCGAAGGTCAGAATTTGGCCGGGATCATTTTAAATGAGGGGGTGCAGTTCCGGTTTCGATGTGTAGGAGTTGCGTATGGGTGCAAAGTTCCTGGCTGTATCAGCTTTCGCACTGGGACTGTTTTTCCAACCGGCCGCTGTTGAAGCAAGCGTCGTTCAACTGCCGCTCAACGGAAATGTAACCTTGGAAAGCTCCGGCGGCCTTTTGACCGTTGGCATAGATGATATTCAAATTTCCGGGTTTCCGACGTTCGATCTAAGTAATCTGGGCGAATTTACATTTGCCTACGCCTGGATCCAGGCAAACTTCACTATCGTCGACTCCACTGGAAGCTCCATCGATTCTCTCTCTGGTTCTAATTCGCTATCTCTTGAGTTCGATAATTGCCCTTTTTGCCACCATCCTCCCGTACCTCAAGAGCTCACTTACCTCCTACCAGTTGGTCAATTTGAATTGGACATAACCAGTTCTAGCGAGGGTCATTCCAACTCAGGATCAACAGTTCAAATTGGCTTTGAAGTTTTTGCATCCTCTGATGCGGTAGCCGCCGTTCCTGAACCTTCCACCTGGACAATGATGCTTCTCGGCTTCTGCGGTCTCGGCTTCCTGACTCTCCGTCGGTGCCAACGCCTGCGTGTGACCTAATCAGCCGGATGACGACAGAGAGATCACCTTCGGGCAGTCTTTTTGTTTCATCGGACGATGCCGTCAATTGAACGTCCCAGGCGATAATCTCAAAGACCATGCGGCGTATGATCATCTCAGCCGAGCGCGGCGACATGTTTCATCCAAGCCGCTATATCCCTGACTTTAAAGGGGACTCCTGACATCGGCCAACAGCTTCGTGACAGCCGACAGCACAAATCCGCGACATGGAAGAGGAACTCCGCCAGCAATCTGCTTGCTAAAGGAAAAAAGTCGCCTGAGGGGACTTCACAACCTCGCCACACCGGCACAGGATCGGATTTCAAACTCAACAGGCTGGGCAGTAATCGTGCGGGGTGGCCGTCTCAAAAAACCTAATGAACTTGCAGCTCGCCTGAAATCTGAGGCTAACAACTTGCGTAAGCAAGCTAGGGGCATGCCGTCGGGTGTTCGTCGCGATGAGCTTATGCGAAAAGCGCGCCAGGCCGAAACGGCCGCTCGCGTCAATGAACGGGCAGCCTCCGGATTGGGCCGCGGGAGTGAGGGATCATCTTGAACGAATGTTTGCGCGCGAGTATTTCGGTTGCTTCTTTTTTGGGCCGTTCAGCAAGAAGCCCCTTGCAGAAAAAAGTACCGAAAACCCCACCACAATGACGCCAGTGGCACGCAAAGTAAGCTTTAGTCGTAGTAAAACATTGCCTTCCCTTCAATCGTGTAAATCCACTTATCTTCCGTCCAATATCTCGCAGTTCCGCCCTTAACTTCGTACCACCAGCCGTCGCGAACCAAATATGTCGCCTGTCCAGTGGTCGAGTAGATAAACTCTCGCTCGTGATAAAACACGGGCTTGCCTTCCACCGTGTAGATCCACCTCGTCAACGGCATTCTACTCCACCTCCAGAGCAGCGCTAATCTGACTTTTGAGCTTGAAGACGCTTCACACCTTTCGGATTGATCCGTGATTTTTTCTTCCAGCCCTTAATCAGGCTTGTTATCTCGGCCTAGCGTTTTGCTCGACAAGGTCGACGCGTACGAATTTCGACGATAACATCGAGACCCGACGATATGGGTCGGTTCGAATGGTCGGCGAAGACAGCGCACTCGGCGAAGCGTGATCGGCATGCCGTCGAACTGAAAACGAGTTGGTAGCTCCTTCCGCCATCGTCGGTTGTCTGAGCGAGCGATGTTCGATGCCTCGCGGCTTGCAGAGTAACCTGCAAACACCACCGGAAGGGCGCTCAGGTGCGGCATTGGCCCCGGTCGACGGCGGAACGATTAAAGCCACCTCTCGCACCCATGCACACCTGCCTCATTCTTTATTTTATCAATCGCCTGAAAACAGGCAAATCCCTTATTAGGATTTCTCCGACGTTGGGCAGTGTTTGATCCGTGGTTTAGCGAGGGCTTTTATATTTCGAACCATCTTCGTGGGGTCATGTACAGCACTACAAGCCCCACAAGGATGCCAAGGCTTCCGCCAAAAAGCTTTTGTGTGGCATCAAGGAGCCGAGCATGTCGATCCGGCGCCAGCGTTTGAGCGAACTCCAGAAGCACTGCGCTGCCAAGCACGACACTACAAACAAGAAATAGACGTTTAGGATAAGCGACAGTGAAAAAGGCTCCGAGCGCCATAAATGCCAATATGCGATCGTATCCCGGCCCTCCGGGTAACATCGGCCTGTACGGAATACGACAGAGTGTAACGTAAATAATATAGGAAAGCAGGGCCCAGGAAGCCGTAGCCAGGATTCGGTGCAACATGGAACAGATGATAGCGCAACGACCTGCGTCGAACTAGGCTTCTCCTTTGCTGCGAAGACGGGCCGGCAATCTTCTCCTTCGGCGCACATTTTGAGCCCAGCCGGCGAGAGCGGCTTCGCACCGCCCATGGTTTTCTGGACTTCCGGATTAGTTGTTTGCTTGCTGCACGGGTGTCGGAGCGACAGGCTTGCTTTTCATTTAATCTTGCTTGTCTGCTTTTGTTCAGTCAAATGATCGCTCCAGCGAGCAGTGTATGTCGACACGGCTCAAACGCGAACGAATGCGACGTTAGAAAAGCCAGCGTCGATAATGCGTCGTTACAGTACTCTTTCCTAGAAAAGCAATTTTTGGAATTCTTGTTGCGCTGCACACGCCACGATGCGGTGCCATTGAAAGGAAGCCTTTTATGAAGGACCTGAGCACCCTGTCGGATGAGTCTCTCTTCCGCTTTTACGAAGATATACGCCAGCAGGTGATGGACGATGCCCGGTTAGGAGGCGGCTATCGTTTCATGGGTCAGGCCGCAAAGGAACGCGCGGATACTCTCTTGACCGAAATTCGGCGACGGGGATTGAACGTTCCGCCCATCAGTTGGTTAGATTAAGGCGTGGTAGGGATGGTGCGATTTCAAGGATAGCGGAAATCCGCCCTTCAGGCCCTCGAGATCGCCACACGAGGCTCGTAGCCGCCCAAAATCCATTCCTGGTGGCGAGACTCACATCTGTCAGGCAAAAGAAACAGTTTTACGGGCGGATGAGAGACATGGCCGACGTCAGGTGGAAAAGCGGCAAACAAGTCATGGTCACCAGTGGCGGTACCCCAACGATTGTCGTCGGACACGACAGCGTCGGATCGGTTATCCTTCAACTTTGCAACGATGAGCGTCTGCGCATTTAACGTGACACCATCGCTCTTGATAGCCGCCGAGAAAGAGCGGTCGAAGTCACCTGACTTGGCGGTACGACCCAGGCCTGCTCAACACATAGCCACTTATCATTGGAATGGACCTTCTTTCCAACTCGCTTCGCAAGACGTCAAGGCATCAGGGCCAGATTGCCTGTGGTCAAAAGAAGGCTCCAGTCGCATCGCAACGTGCTGGAGTCCAAAGGAGTCGCTTGGATGCGTCAGTCAGGAAGACCATGATAGCGCACTAACTTCGATCGAACCCATACTTCCGCCGGCTGCTGCTCGTCGCTAACGACGGCAATTCTGTAGCCTACATTCACTGTACTGGTCGTCACATGCTTGGATGCACTTGCCGGCGCCGTTACAGCCGAGTTGGCAGGATGTTCTGGCATTCGAACACATTTCGCAATAGCTCTGAGCAACCACGATCTTACGGTTGTCCAATCTAAGCAGATTCGCGTTGGTGGTCGCTGATGAGGCGCCGCACGAAGAAAGTAGGACGATCAGTGCAACAACGACTTTCATCTTACCTCACCAAGTCACTCTGGAAGCGGGTCCAAACGCAGACACGCGCGGATATACGAACCGAAGCCTAGCAGTGCTCTGTTCAAGGCCGTCCTTGGCGGAGCATTGATCGTTATCAATCCAGGAACACGATGCTTCTGTGTAAGTTTATAATAATGACTCCAATGCAGCAACCATTTGAGTAACATCGGCCAGCCCAAATTGTAAGCGTACTGCAAAGATGCGGAATGGACGAAGGACGTACACCGACGACTTGCTATTCAAGTACAAGCGAAAGGCACTTGCCTAAGGTACGAGCGCCGTCCCTAAGAGGATATAGTAAGATGAGCGGCACGCCTCAGTAGAGCAGCTGGGTCGCGCTATCGTCATCCTCGACCGAACATTATCCCCGGAAGGTTGCCTTAAGAGCTACCCCCATGAACGCGCCGTGTCTCCAAACCAGTTGGCATTCAAGCGTTGTTAGGAAGCCATCGAATGACAGATGAAAGTCGAGGGGCAAAAGCGGAGAATTATCGAGACGTAATCCTAGGCCCGCGTCCGTGACATCTCGGATCCGGCATGGATAGATGCGGCGAGCGTTTGGAATCGAAAGCTGTGCATCATAAGCCACATACCGTCTTTCAAATAATCGACGTTCTTTTTTTGCTGCTTTCATGGACGCGCTCAAGAAAATGCTCGTTGAAGCGCCTCACGATACTAGGTCGAACCAGCCCTCGGGAATTTGTTTGCGCATTAAGGTTGTTAGCGTCGAAAACAGTTAAGTCCGAAATCAGCGGCGACACTACTACCGTCCGCTGCTGCTTGTTGTGGAAAGATGATCCTTTTCCGCTATCCTTGAAATCGCACCATCCCTACCACGCCTTAATCTAACCAACTGATGGGCGGAACGTTCAATCCCCGTCGCCGAATTTCGGTCAAGAGAGTATCCGCGCGTTCCTT
>DASREJ010000010.1:0-22839 GCA_035652115.1 Bryobacteraceae bacterium | reverse complement strand
AGAAAACGAGTTCGTCTCGTTCCGGCTTCGCTCCCGTCGCCAATCTCTAGTGAGCGACGGGCGGCTCCGCCGGAAACGAGACTCAACCCACAGGTTTTGCCAAAAGCAAATCAGGTGGCAGTAGACAAAACATCATAGGAGTGAATATGAACATAATGACTAAGCTTGCCGCTGCGAGCTTTTCTGTGGCACTGATCGCGTCAGCCGCTTCAGACGCCCAAAACTCCCCAGCAATTCAGGCCACTCAGCGTGCTCGCGATCTTGGTGTGCCCTTCGATGGAACGCCGGGCACGTTCAACGCTATTACGGATGTTTCGGGCGTGCAAGTTGGTTTCAAGACGCTCATTTCAGGCGAGGGCCGATTGGTAATAGGAAAAGGCCCTGTGAGAACCGGTGTGACCGCTATTCTGCCGCGCGGTAATCAAAACGGGAAGAGCGTTTTCGCCGGTTATTTCGCCGGCAACGGAAACGGCGACATGACCGGTACACAGTGGATAGATGAAAGCGGCGTGCTTGAAACACCGATCCTCATTACAAATACCGGGAGTGTAGGCGTCGTGCGCGATGCAGCGGTCGCTTGGATTGTTCAGCAAAAACGGCCGGGCTTCTTCTGGTACCCAGTGACTGCGGAAACTGCCGACGTGCCACTAAACGACATCCGGGGCCAGCACGTAACTGCGCAAGATGCATGGGACGCTTTGAACTCGGTGGCAAGCGGGCCCGTGTCTGAGGGTAATGTGGGCGGCGGCACCGGAATGATTTGCAACGGATTTAAGGGCGGAACTGGCACTTCCTCGCGCAAGGTCGACGGCACGCCTTATACGGTCGGCATCCTGGTCCAGTGCAACTATGGAAATTCCGACGGTTTGCGGATTGCCGGCATCAATGTTGCGCGCGAGATGAACCTGCAAAAACCGTGTGTCGCAAAGAAGCTCGATCCCCCTATACTCCGCTACTCGGATGGCCAGCCTGCCGATATTTGTAGTTCGGAGGTCGCGAGCACGGCCGATGGAATCCGGCCGGCTGAAGAGGGATCGATTATCGTGATCGTGGCAACCAACGCGCCTCTCACACCGGATCAACTGAAACGGCTCGCGCGCCGTGTTTCAGTGGGATTGGGGCGCGTAGGAGCCATCGAAGGAGACGGATCGGGCGATATTTTTTTAGCGTTCTCGACCGCAAATGAGAGCGCGGATGAAGGAAACAGCGCCACGCCGCCCTTTACGATTGCAAACGCGACTGTTGAACGCATGCAGAGCTGGAAAATGAATGCGATATTCACGGCCGTAATCCAGGCAACTGAGGAATCGATCATTAATGCGATGATTGCTGCAAAGACGATGATAGGGGCGGACTACTGGGTTGTACCCGCTCTGCCGCACGATCAGCTTCAAAAGGTTCTGGCGAGCCATGGTTTGCTTAAAAAATGACCGGAATCTATCAATAGCGAACTAACTGCCAGCGGCGATGCGCGTCTAAACCGGCCAGAAGGAGAGCTATGGAACGCGCACGCCTAATTTCGTTAATCGGATCGATCTGTTTTGTGCTGCCAGTTGCGGCACAGACGCCGAACGGCACCCGCCAATGTACGGCCGATCAATACCGGTCGAACGATCTCATCACCTATGCCGAATTGAAGGAACAAAGGCTTCCGAATGGATCGACTGACTACGTTAACCCGGGCACAAACGGCTCCATTCGGGTGCATGGTTGGGGGAATGCAGACGTGCTCGTGCGGGCCTGCGTGCATAGCGCCGCGGCGACTCAGGCAGAGGCGCAGGGAATAGCGTCTCAAATCAGCATCGCGCGGGGTGCCGGTCAAATTGAACCATACGGACCCACACCGTCTCGCAGCGAACATTGGGACATCTCTTATGAAATCTGGGTTCCGGTTTCAGCAAATGTGAAGTTGGAGGCTCACAACGGGAGCATTGCCATCGACGGCATCAAAGGACAAACCCGCTTCCATACAGAGAACGGATCGATTCACTTAAGCAGCGTCGCAGGCGACGTGGATGGGTCAACGGAAAATGGGTCCGTGACAATCGAGCTGGAAGGTAGCGGATGGAACGGCCAGGGTTTGCGCGCGATTACAACAAACGGTAGCGTACATCTGACAATTCCCGAAAATTTTTCGGCGCAAGTACAAGCATCTACGGTAAATGGCAAGTTGCGAGTTGAGTTTCCCATCACCGTGCAAGGCAAAATCGGCACGAACGCGTCATTTCAACTGGGCAGCGGCGGCCCACTTATCGAAGCTAAGACGGTTAACGGCAGCGTTACAGTGTCACGTAAATCATAGCCGTCACGCTATAGCAGCCAGCGCCCGAGAAAGCGGGAGATGGTTTGCGGGCATAATTCGGGGTTCCGTGCGCCCGCACGCGCACTTTGCTGTTTCGAGACTTGTGCCGCCTGCGAGTGTTCGCCGCTCCATATGCGCCTCAATATGCCAGCCTTCGTGAGCTTCGCATTCGCTTGCGATCAACTGCCCATCGGGCGCCAGCAGTAGTTCGTAGACCGGCACGCCAAACGCCTGCCACAACACGACTCTTTCGACGTCACTGATTGTCCCGAAGGCAAGATTTGTACCGACCAAGACGGCGGTGTCGATACTGCTGAAATCGAGCGTTCCCGCGTCGGCTAAAGCTGCCAGTTTCCGAAGGTCGGCTATGCCGCCGAGGAGCACGTGAGGCCGGAATGCTTCCACCTCAGGCCATCGTTCCACTGCAAAACGGCGCAGATTCCCGATATCGATCCTGTTTTTGCTGATGGACGCAACGCGCGTCCGGGTTGAGATAGGCACTGGAATCGTAAACTGACGCCGGCGCCTGAACTGGTTCAACTTCAATGCCATAGGCAACTTTGGGGTGGCTAATGAAGAAGTCGCCTTAACGCCGGAACTGTTGTGTTCCGTTTAATCCGATAGCGCGAGCCCAATTTGAAACGCTACTTCGGCGCTGACCGGCTGTTTTCCGAAACAGGCCCCGGGGGGCGGCGCGATTCAAGCAGACGATCCAGGTTGCCGCCGAAAATTCCTGTTATTTGCTGCTGGTCATAGCCAAGCTCATAGAGCGCGGTGGCTTGCGCATCGAAAATCGCCGAATTCCAACCACGCGGGAAAAAACTGGAATCGGTTCCGAAGAGCAGGCGGTCAAGCCCGGCTACTTCGATCGCGCGGCGAAAAACAGTTCTCAGATCCAGCCCTTCATACGCCATCCATCGATTGCTGCTTGAAGTATCCAAATAGACGTTTGGACACAGGTCGGCAATCATCAGCGCTTCGCGAAGGAGACCTGCGCCAAAATGGGGAACCACAAATGGAACGCGCGGGAAGTGCAAGGCAACGGCGTGCAGATCCAGCGGATTTGAAAACTGCATATTGAACTGCGAAGGCAGCCCAAGTTTCTGGCGCACGCCGATGCTGATCGTGCCGCAATGGACGAAGACGGCAAGGCCGTGATCGGATGCAAGCTCCAAAATCGGCACAACGCGCGCGTCGGTGATCGAGTAGGTATGCATGGCGGGGAAGAGGCAAATGCCTGCCAAGTACCGATTGGTTGAAGCTCTTTCCGCGCGTTGCATCGCGTCGGGCTGGGTCGGATCGAGCATGAAATAACCGTAGAATCGGTCTGGAAATGCACTTGCCGCAGCAGCAACGCTAGCCTCGTCGCCGTGCGCGCTTGCAATCAAACATGCGCGCTTAACATTATGGCGATCCATCTCAGAGATCCAACTACGGCCGAGCGCGACAGGATCGGGCGCAGGGATAGCCCAATTCAGCAGCCCACCCAAATCTTCCGCCTTGGCAAGCTTCTTTTGCCGTGCGAGGCCGCTGTAAAACGAGTGCGAAAAAAAGTGGACGTGCGCGTCATTAACGGGCAGATCGCCCCAGGGACTTTGCGCCATGCTGGTGTGATTGTACCCGGCGTTGGCTTGCGCATTTTGAGCGCGAGTAGCAAGTTACTGGCGTTCACATACTTTTGCATTAAGTGGACGTTCACTTGAACTCCCTGTCTTTAGCAAAATCGAACGCGGCACATCTTCCATCGAAATGCCAGAAGCAAAGAGAGCTTCTGAAGGAACTTAAAAGGAGGTTCCCATGTTGAAGAGAGTTGCAGTGGCAGTGCTAGCGCTAGCCAGCTTTGGAGCGGTGCTGCCGATGTCGGCAGCCGCCGCTGAGCGAGGACGTGAAGAAACCCGCGTGGTTGTGAAAAAGGATGATCGAAGTGCGGATTTTCGCCGGGATGTCAGACCGGACGAACAACGCTTCAGAGCCCGTGTTGATGAGCGTCCGGTGGTCGTTCACAAGGCGCCCTTGCAGTATTACACTTCTGTCCGGTGCCGTTAACCCTCAAACAAAAAGACGCTTCGATGGGAAGCTTTCTTCCTTCATCGGAGCGTCTTTTTATCAGTTTACCTGCGTTCGATTGTGGTAATTAGAGGGCGCTACGGCGACCTGCTAGCAAACTAACCAGGAACAGAACCAGGAAGATCACAAAACAGATCTTGGCAATACCAGCCGACGCGGCGGCTATACCACCGAAACCTAATATCGCAGCGAGTATCGCAATCACTAAAAACACCCAGGCATACCAGAGCATGTTGTCCTCTCCTCCCTGAGAGGTAAAGCACGTTCTCTGCCAACGAGAGCCATTCCAAATACAGGTTGCAAATAAATGATTTTGAAGCACTTGCAGCGCGCTCATCCGAGAGAAACGTAGCGAGACTCTGCGCGAAACCTTGAAGATATTGCGCGTCAAGAAAGAAATTGCAATCCTTTGCTTGAAAAAAGCGCTGTATTATGTCTTCCAGATACGACGATTGCGCTAACCGCTCGCCCACGTAGCTATGCCGCACACATTTACAATTTCGTACCTGGAAGATTCATTGGCTGTTCTGCGCCAATACAAGAAGATAGCCGAAGGTGCCATGGCGCAAGTAACGGACGCCCAACTCACTGCCACTCTCGATCCCGAGATGAATTCGATTGCGCTCATCGTTAAGCACATGGCGGGCAACATGCGATCGCGATGGACCGATTTTCTGACCAGTGATGGCGAGAAGCCCAATCGCAATCGCGACAGCGAATTCTTGGAGCCTCCATCTACTCGCGAGCAGCTAATGACCGTGTGGGATGACGGCTGGCGGCGTGTCTTCAACGCGCTTGAACCGCTTTCCGATGCGGATTTGAATAAGACTGTGACAATCCGCGGCGAACCGCATTCCGTCATGCAGGCCATCAACCGGCAGATTGCGCATTATGCATCCCATGTCGGGCAGATTGTATTTCTAGCCAAGCATCTGCAATCGGCGAATTGGAGATCGTTGAGCGTGCCGCGAAATAAGTCGCAGGAGTTTACGAATAACGTGCTTGCCCGCAAGGCAAGCCAACGGTAGCTATCAGGCAACTGCCCGCTTGGCCTTCACTTGCGCGGGACCTTTTTTCTGTACTCTCTGCTCCTTCTGCAAGTCCGTCATGCTCGCAGGTTGATCTTTCCAAGCGTTCCATAACTTCGACATCTCGCGAACCAGCAGCTTGGGCTTCTGCTCATAAATTCGTTCGCCGGACGAAAGAGATTTTTCTCGCAGTTCTTTGCTGTACTCATCCATCAGACCGGCAAAAAGTTGAACGTTCCGTTCGCCGCCATATCGATCCGGGTCGGCGTTGAGCTTTTCTCTTAAGACAACCAGGTTGTGGTCGTCTCCTAGCCAGGTCTCCAGTTCTTTCAGAGCGCTTTCTCGCGCCTGAAAAATTCCGGTCCACAAGCTTTCGAGCAATCGCACATGATACCAATGATCTTTCACTCTCTTGCGCCACTCGTGGAATGTCTCCGGCGACGGATCATTTCGGGCGTCTTCCATTGCGTACCGGCCGCTGCGATACCGTCTTTTAAAGCCGCCGGCTATGGCGTCGAATCCGTCAGTTTTTAGCGGCCATGAATCGACATCGCGGCTAATCGCGCGCAGCGAGGAGACGGCTTGATGAACAACGGCGTCTACTTTGACCCGTTTTTCTGTCTGCTTTTTATTGTTCAGTAAACCGCGACGGATGGCGCGCCCAGCTTCCGGTTTTAATTGATCATCGTACTTTTTAGCAACGCCATCGAAGACTTCGATGATTGCTTCTGCGTCTCGAATCTCCGATAAATGGCGCCCCGTGTCGCCCAGGCGTTCGTTTTCCTTGCGATATATCGGCCCGAGTTCCGGCTGCACCAGCCGGACTGCCCCGCGAATTTTTTTGATGCTTTTGCGCGCTTCGTGAATTGCTCCGCCCCGCCGGGAACCTTTTCCGCTAGTTAGCTGATTGATTGCGAATTCGATTTCTTCACGCACAATCCGCCGGATGCCGTCGGGGACCGGTTCCTTCGCTTTAAGACGATACGCCATTGCAGTTCCTAGGCCCGTGCCCTCCGTTTTAGGAATGACCTTCGTGCGGTGCGGTAGGAGCGACGTTGGTGGTTTCGCCACCGAATTCCTTGTCCGCTTCCGCCTTGCGGCCGAGCAATCGAAGCGCAGCGGAGGTCACGTGCTCCGCCGTGAAGCCGAAGTGCTTCATGATTTCGGCGCCGGGCGCCGACGCACCATAGTGATCGATCCCGATGATGATACCTTCATCGCTAGCCCAGCGCTCCCACCCGTAAGTGGCCCCGGCCTCCACAGTGACGCGCTTTCTCAGGGTCTTAGGCAGAACGCTTTCCCGGTAAGCTTCGTCTTGCTTTTCGAAAAAATACCAACTGGGCATACTGACGACGCGGGCCTTCACTCCGTAGCCTTGCAGCTTTTCCTGGGCCCGTAAGCAGAGCGAAACTTCAGAACCTGTGCCAATCAGAACCACCTCCGGGGAACCTCCGTCCGGCTCCGAAAGTATATAGGCGCCTTTCGCCACGTCGATGTTCTTCCCCTTACTGCGGTCCAAGTGCGGAACATTTTGGCGAGTCAAGGCGAACAAAGTTGGTCCATTGTGCTCGATGGCCACGGCCCAACACTCGGCAGTCTCGGTTGCATCGGCCGGACGCACGACATTCAGGCCCGGTATCGCCCGCAAACCGGCGATCTGTTCGATGGGTTCGTGCGTGGGGCCATCTTCTCCGACGCCCACGCTGTCGTGCGTGAACACGTAAAAGACTTTCAATTGACTCAATGCCCCCAATCGAACGGCAGGCTTCATGTAGTCCGAGAAAACCAGGAAGGTGGCGCTGAATGGCAAAATGCCGCCATGCGCAGCGAGCCCATTGACGGCTGCTCCCATCGCATGTTCGCGAACACCAAACGCAAGGTTGCGTCCGGCGTAGCCCCATACGCCGCCAACAGCACCCTGGGCAGAAGGGCCGCCTGATTCGGGCGGTTGAAAATCGCCCATGCCTTTCAACGCAGTATTTGTCGACGGGTTCAGATCGGCCGAGCCGCCGATGATGTTAGGAATGTGTTTTGCCAGAGCGTTTAAAGCCTGGCCGCCGGCCGCCCGCGTTGCGATCGGCTTGTCTTCCGGCTTCCACTTGGGAAGATCGGCCTTCCAGTTATCGGGCAGTTTGCCGCTGATCATCTGTTCAAGCTGGGTAGCCTCATTCGGGAAAGCTTTTTTATAGGCATCGAACTTCTTACCCCATTCGGCCTGTGCCTTCCCACCCTTCTCCCCAATTTTGCGGAAGAAGTTCACAGAGTCTTCGGGCAGATAGAACTTATCCGTCGATCCCCAACTTAATGCTTTCTTAGCCGCGAGCAATTCGTCATCGCCCAGAGGATTGCCGTGAGCCTCAAACGTATCCTGTTTCTTCGGGCTGCCGTACCCGATGTGCGTATGCACCAGAATTAATGACGGCCGCCGATGCTCTGCCCGCGCTTCTTCAATCGCTGCCGCAACATCTTCGGTGTCATTCCCGTTGTGTACGTGACGCGTGTGCCATCCATATGCTTCGAATCGCTTCGCGACATCCTCGGTGAAGCAAAGGCTGGTGGCGCCCGCAAGCGAGATGTGGTTGTCGTCGTAGAGGAAGATCAACTTGCCAAGTTGGAGGTGGCCCGCAAGAGAAGCGGCTTCCTGGCTGATACCTTCCATCAGATCGCCATCGCCGCAAATGCCGTAAGTATGGTGATCGATGATCTGATGACCGGGCCGATTAAACGTAGCCGCCAGCCATGCTTCAGCGATCGCCATTCCCACCGCATTGCCAAATCCCTGCCCCAGCGGACCTGTTGCGACTTCCACGCCGACCGTGTGACCTCGTTCGGGGTGGCCCGGTGTCTTGCTTCCCCATTGCCGAAAGCGTTTCAGTTCATCCAGCGGCAGATCGTATCCAGTCAAATAAAGCAGACTGTACAGCAACATGGATCCGTGACCCGCGGACAGCACAAAGCGGTCACGGTCGAACCAATTCGGATCCTTCGGATTAAATTTCAGAAATCTTGTCCATAAGGTGTACGCCATTGCCGCGGCGCCCATCGGCATGCCGGGGTGACCCGAATTCGCGTTCTGCACGGCATCGGCCGAGAGAAAGCGTATGGTGTTGATGCAAAGTTCTTCAAGTGTTTGCGTTTCAATGGCTGGCAAGATAGATTCTCCTCATTTGACATTCCCGGAAATCATGTGACGCGGCAATGCTTAGGTATGTGTCCGGCGTTAAATTACGCCGCCTTAATCAGATTAGTACTCGGTTACTTCAACAACGTAAATTCAAGTTCCCCACGATATCCTGACTATAGAATGGTTTTGCGAGTCGCGACCGCCGCGGTCGTCTTTTGTTTTCTAGCGAGTGCGCAGAACAAGGCGGCCGATACGGTTTCAGAACAGACAAACCCTGCCGCTGCCATACCGGAGTCGGCACCGTTACTTAGCTGCACGGCAGGCACGCCGCTGGGTTCAATCGATTTGAGTGTCAAAGCGCCACAGCCGGAACTTCAGCCTTTGCCGTTTCAGAACATCAACCATCTGAGTGAAGGCGACACCGTGGTTTATTCGCCTGTTCTTCGAGGCAAGGAAAAGCGTCCGGGCGAGATCGCGTTGGTGATCGTACCCTCCAAGAAAAGGCCGGACGAGCCGTTCCTCACAGTGACAGATCCGAAGGATGCGGACAAGCACCAGGAATGGAAAATGAATCAGTCGGTAGCGCTGGTGGCGTTTGTTTATGGGCCGTCCGGACTCAGCAAAAAGAAGGTATCGAAATTCTTATCCCAAGATGACGTTTTGGTTGCGCAATTAGCGGATTACGCAGAGAAAACTTCTCAAACGGAAGCGCTGGTAGCGGCGCTTTCGAACAGCGAGAGTTCGTCGGCAAGCGTCAATGCGGCGTTAAATGGCTTTGCTTCGCAATATGGCTTTGCAGTGCAGATTGACAAAACAGCTCCGCCAGCGGTCCAGGCTCAGACATTGTTCGCCAGTATTAACCCGCAGCTTGCTACATATAATCCGCTTTCCGACACGACGGCGGCTCGTGCAGGACAAACCGCCAGCTTGGCAACAACCGCGGCGGCGCTGTTCTTCGGCAGCCCAGTTGGGCTGGCGGCGGGTGGTACCGCTATGCTGCTTGATCTGCGGTCGATCGCGTTTCCAGATACACAGTTCCGATCTTCTTTCGCACAGACGCTAACGGGATCTTCAGTGAATCTTTGCGGCCAAAAGAATCCAACTCCTCCGCATACACGCGTCGCTTATATCTGGGCCAGCCGCATTCCGAACGCACCCACTCCCACCATCAAGGTGGGCAGCGCAAATTATTTGCCCGCAGGGCAGAAGTCGTCGTTACCGGTCGACGTGCAGGAACCAACGTGGAAGTATCTGCAGCGGGCTCGCGAATGGACGCTCGCCGATTCCAAAAATCAAACGACCAAGGTTCCGGTACTGAAGCTGGGAAATCAGAAATCACTCGAACTCGATCTGACAAAAACGAAGCTAGCACCCGGTGATTATCGTCTGTCCGGCTATTGGGACTGGGTTCCATTCACGGCCGATGGGCTTGTGCACGTAAAGAATCTCAGCGATTTCCAAGCCGCCAAACTGGACCCGGCATCGCAAGACCAGCTAGTGGCCCGAACCGGTAAGATTCCGGTCACATTGACCGGAGCCGATTTTGAGTTTACGACGAAAGTGGAGTTGAAAAAAACAGGCGATGAGTTCGCAACAGCAGAGCCCGTAAAGTTTCTTTTGCCGAAAGGTTTAGGCGAAGGCCCGCAGGACCACATGGACGTGCAGATCGACACGACAAATTTGGATCCGGGTATGTACCAGTTGCTGATCGCGCAGCAGGACGATAAAAGTCATCCAGTGAAGCTCAATGTGCTGTCCGATCCCGCAAAGGTCACAAACTTTCCCGTCCTGGTCAACCAGGGCGTAGCCACACAGCATTTCGTACTGAAGGGGGAGCGCCTTGGCAATCTTGTCAAACTGGAAACACCAGGCGCCAAGTTGCAGCTCGGCGACATCAGCAACAACGGTACAGAGCGCAGCATAACCGTCGAATTGGCGTCCAATCTCAAACCAGGAACGCTGTTGCCGATCACGGAATATCTGCAAGGGCGAGCGAACCCGGAAAGTGTTTCTTTAGGACTACAGATCACGGGCCCTCTGCCCGTGATCGCCAGCTCAAAACTATCGCTGCCGACCGGTTTGGGGATCACAACTAAGCCCAATGAGTTTCCGGCCGGAAGCACGTTGACTGCAGTGCTAGATGTCAAGAACATCGAGCGCAAAAGCGTCTTGCAGCTTTTCTGTCAGGACGACACATCGCCGCGTGCAGCGTTGCAGATCGGTGAACGGACGAATTTGTTTAGCCTGCAGCAGCTTTCCCCCGATCAGTTATTTCTTTCCTACAACACTGCCGCATTGCCCGCGGGGTGCAATCTGCAGGCCGTTATCGACAACGGGCGCGATGGCAAATCGCAGGCATTCGATTTGGCCAGAATCGTTCTGATGCCGCAGATTGATTCCTTCAGCGCCAACGGCACCGCACCGAACGATGTAACAACCTACACGATTGTGGGCCAGAACCTGGAAATGATTCAGAAGGTTGCGTGGGATCAAACTAATGGCGTGGACGTGCCTGGCCTTCCGAATCCGATTCCTGGTCAGGGCCAAAAGCAATCCCTTACGGTAAACCTTCCTGCACCGCCGACCAGCCAGCCTTCTCTGTTCCTTTGGTTACGCGGCGACGATCAAGGTCGCACAACGACAATTAAACCGATCATTCCGGTACCCCCGCCACCGGCGCCTCCGGCCAAGACACCTACCGGCAACCAACAAAATCCGATGAGTTCCGCGGCGGTCAACGGACCTCCGCATGTTCTATAGTTGAAAACGATTGACGAACTTACCCAATATCTTGACGTTAGTTCGTATCTTTCTAGTGCCGCTTCTGGTAGCGGTTCTTGTCGAACAGAACTTTCGCATTGGTTGGGACGGCCGTGTCGTCGTTGCAAACGATTTTCTTGCGCTTATTGTCTTTTTGGCCGCGGCGCTCACAGACCTTCTTGATGGTTATCTCGCTCGGCGATGGAAACAGGTCACTACAGTAGGAACGCTGCTTGATCCAGTCGCGGACAAGCTACTTATTTCGGCGGCGCTGATCTCGCTGGTGCAAATCAGACTACTGCCGGGCTGGATGGTGATTGTAATTGTAAGCCGCGAGTTCGCTGTATCCGGTCTGCGCAGCATTGCTGCCGCTGAAGGCTACACGATCAAGGCCGGGGAACTTGGCAAGTCCAAAATGATGCTTCAGGTGCTGGGAGTCGCGCTTCTCCTGTTGTCTATTCGATGGCCACAACTGCGGGTCTACGCTCTTGCCGCGATGTGGGGCGTGGTGTTGTTCGGAGTCGCGTCCGCAGTGGATTACTTCCGAAAATTCTGGCGCAAGGTGGACACGAGCATCAAGCTCCGGCGCCGGCATGAGCTGATCACTATGGAGCGGCAGAAGAGGCGAATTGAAAAGGCGGCCAGGAAACGCGAGCAAGTCTCGACTGCGGGCAAAACCGTACTGGGCGAATCGTCGGCTTCTTCTATTCGGCGCTCTGGATGAACGCCGTTAGCGCGACGCTTGGCGCCGACGGCAGCACTTCGTAATTATTTTTAGTAAAGACTACGGTACGAACGGTT
Organism: Bryobacteraceae bacterium; assembly: GCA_035652115.1. Taxonomy (GTDB): domain Bacteria; phylum Acidobacteriota; class Terriglobia; order Bryobacterales; family Bryobacteraceae; genus Bog-105. Next base: position 10,757 of record DASREJ010000010.1, on the reverse strand, counting down.
CCGCGCGGACCTAGGGTTCCAATGTCCTTGCCGTTGAAGGTAACGTTCAGGCCACCCGCATTGCCGGTACGTATGCGTGCCGACTCGTGCCCTTCAAGGATTTTGGTTTCTGAGGCATCAAGCACTCCGCTAAATGTTTCCTTGCCATCGGCAACTATCGATAACCAAGTGCGCTCAATTGCCGACAACTGGACATAAAAATCAGACGTTGGGGGGGGTGCGACTGCAGACTGCTTGGTTTCGAGCGGCGCGAGAGGCTCGGTTGCTTTCACCACCGCTACGTTATTTTTTCTTTGACTATTTATATGAGCGGTCAGGTTTGCAACCAAACTATGCCAATCGGCATGCGAGTTTTGCCATAGCGCGTACATTGCCGAGCAAGCGGTAACCACAACACAGAACGACATAACTGAGCGCAGCCAGCGCAAATTTCGCGGCCGCCTCACTTTAAGCGCTGAAACATGAATTGTTCCAGTGTCACCTTGACCGGGCATTAACGGCTGCGGCAGCGTATTCGCAGTTTGCTGCACCTCATCCGCAATATTTGTGTAGTCGATCTCTACTTTACCTGCGAACTGGCGGACAAAGCTGCGATAAAAAAACGGGGAACTAATACACGATAGGTCGTCGGCCTCAATCGCTCTAAGGTTCTTCAGTGAAATGCGAGTATCGGCGCTGACTTGCTCAAGCGTCAAACCCAGCCGGGACCGGGCTTCTCGGAGTTTTTGACCTACAGACTCCATATCTTCCCCTGGTGGTATCGATGCAAAGCTATAATACAACAGTCTTTTCGGCAACAGAGAGAGAAAAAAACAGGGGTTTTTAGGTTTCAGCCCCAAATTCAATCCTGAAAATTACTAGTGACGCGAAAAACAAGATCATTCAATGTTCTCGCAAGCTTACTTAAACTTCAGCTTGCATTTCTTTACGTTGGCCTTTTTACATTCCTTTTTCTCGCCTGCGGGAATTTGTGTCGGGCTGCTGTACCTGCCTTCAATGGATCGCGGGCATTTCAAAGCACCCAAAAAGCCACAACTTTCGGGGAGCGTCCGTCCGGTTCCGATGCAATTGTCAAGCTGCGTGCATGGATCACCGGCGAGTTAAGACCGCTGGGGGGCCAACTTCAACCGGATACGTTTGCCGGACAAACGCCGGCAGGTCCGGTGGAAATGGAAAACATCATCCTCAAATTTCCGGGGACGTCGGGGAAGGCGGTGGTGGTCACCGGGCACTACGACACCAAAAGAATTCCGCTGGTTCATTTCGTTGGTGCGAACGATGCAGGCTCATCAACCGGCTTTTTGCTGGAGTTTGCCCGCGATGTGGCGAAAATGCGGCATCCTGACGATCTTTACGTCGTTTTTTTCGACGGCGAAGAGGCGGTCGGCGAATGGACAGACACAAATAGTCTGTATGGCAGCCGGCATTTAGCTCAGAAATGGTCGGCTGACGGAACCCTATCGCGTATTAAGGCGCTGATCAATGTCGACATGATTGGCGACAAAGATCTCGATATTTTGAATGACTCCAATTCCTCACAGTCTTTGCGCGACCTGGTGGCCAAGGTGGCCATCAAGCTGGGTGACGCTAAATACTTTCACAAAGATGTAAGCGGGATTGATGACGACCACATGCCGTTTGTCAACGCAGGCGTGAATGCGATCGATCTCATCGACTTCACCTATGGAGCGCAGAACAGCTACTGGCATACCGAAAAAGACACCATGGACAAGTTAAGCGCGCACAGCTTACAGGTGGTAGGCGATGTGGTGCTTGGTGTAGTTAGTGAACTGGAAGGCGCCGCTTAATGAACTGCGGCTACCGTTTTGTTGCCGGCTTCTAAACGCTTTAGCTCCGCGTCCAGAATTGGTTTCAGCGCATCCAATGTGATTGCGCCGTTGTAGCGCTGCCCATCTATAAAAATGGTCGGCGTCCCCTGTACGTCGGCATTGGTACCGTCTTGCACATCTCGCTGCACGGTCTGGCGCACCTCGGTGGTATCCATATCCGCTTCGAGCTTGTCAGTATTGAGCCCGATATCTTTTGCGAGGCTCAGAATCGACTTGCGGCTGAGATCGTCAGAGTGGGCAAACAAAGCGTCGTGCATCTGCCAAAACTTTCCTTGCTTCTGCGCGGCAACGGCTGCTGTTGCCGCCAAGTCGGCCTGCGGATGCTCTTCCAACGGAAATTGCTTGAAGATCAATTTGATTTGACTCGAATAGGCCTTCAATATGGCCCGGATCTGCGGCACCGCAGCGGCGCAATACGGGCACTGAAAATCGGAAAACTCGACAATTGTCAGCGGTGCGTCGGCGGCACCCGTAACCGGGGCGCCGGTTATCGGAATTTTCACTGCAGCTTCCAAGGTCTTCGGAGGTCCCCACTTGGAGTTCTTGGCTGCTTCCACAGCTTGCTCTGGCGTTTTTCCTTGTTTGACCGAATCGATAATGATCTTTGCCATGTTCGTGCTGTAGTCGCATTTCGGGTCGGCAATCCGGCATTCGGCCAGCTTCATGCCGCAGCCACACGAGCAATCTTCACTTCGCAAGATTTTGAGAACGGTCGCTTTTTGCTGCGCTGAAAGACCACTGAGCTCAATGCCCGGAAGAGTGCTTGCCGTCTTCCAAGCCTGAGCCGACATCAGAAAAACTGCCAGCGGCATTAACGCGACAAATTTGCAGATCCGTAGGACGGATAAGTGCATAGAACTATTGTAGAAGTTCCAGACAACCTCTATAACGTCAACCCCGTTTCGGATCTAAAATAAACGCATGGACCTGGTTATCAACGGTACGCGGACCTCGGTATCCGTCGATCCGGCGCGCCCACTCTTATTTGTGCTTCGAAACGAGCTTGATTACACCGGCGCAAAGTACGGGTGTGGCGAAGGGCAATGTGGAGCATGCACTGTGCTCATCGACGGCGAACCGCATCGTTCTTGCGTAACGCCTGTAGGCATAGTTGCCGGTAAGGAGATCACAACGATTGAAGGGCTTGCCGACGGTGACAAGTTGCATCCGGTTCAACAGGCGTTCATCGAATGCGACGCGATGCAGTGCGGCTATTGCACAGGCGGCATGGTTTTGAGCAGCGTCGCCCTTTTGCGCAAAAACCCGTCGCCTACGGAAGCCCAGATCAAGCAGGCTTTGGAAGGCAATGTTTGCCGCTGTGGCACATACAACCGCATCTTGTCAGCGGTGCAAAAAGCAAGACAGCTCATGCTGACGCAAGCCAAGGAGAATTACCGTGCTGAGCGCTAAAAGAATTGGCCGCCGCGAATTTTTGGGGTCGCTTGGCGGAGGCTTGCTGGTGCTGTGCTCGCTGGGCGAAGATCTGAACGCACAAGAGTCGGGTGGTGCACGGCGGCGCGAAGCAGGCCATGAACTGCCGGAGGATGTTGCGGCTTGGCTGCACATAGCCCCCAACGGCGAGATTACCGCATTCACGGGCAAGGTAGAAGTTGGACAAAACGTACGCACGTCGTTAACGCAGGCTGTGGCGGATGAACTGCGCTGTTCGCCGTCGATGGTGCGGCTGGTGATGGGAGACACTGCGCTGACCCCGTGGGACATGGGCACCTTCGGTAGCCGTACAACGCCAACAATGGCGCCTGTCATGCGGAAGATGGCGGGAACTGCACGACAGCAGTTGCTCACCGCGGCGGCGCAGAAGTGGAGTGCCGATCCTAAATCCCTCGAAGTAAAGAACGCCTGTGTGATAAACAGCGCAATAAAGAAAAGCGCAAGCTTCGGAGAACTAGCTGGGTCGATCGACTGGGTGCATGTCGTCGGCGACAGTGGCTACGTCACAGCTCCCTCCAACTGGCAGGTAGCAGGGCAAAGCGTGCCAAAAGTGAACGCCCGAGAGATAGTGATGGGCAAGCACAAGTACGCGTCCGATCAAAAACGTGCTGGCCTCGTTTACGGTGCAGTGCTGCGGCCACCAAGTTTCGGCGCCACGCTGACCAGTTTGAACACCGCGGCGGCAAGCGCGATTTCTGGTGTCAAAGTGGTGCATGACGGCGACTTCGTGGGGGTGACCGCCCCAAACGAACAGATCGCCTCCCAGGCGCTGGCAGCCATTCATGCAACGTGGCAAGAAAAGCCGCAAATTTCGTCGGCTGAGTTGTTCACGTATATCAAGCCGAATGGCCCGTCGCCTGCTGTGACCGCTAATGGGAATCCGGCTAAAACACTCAATGCTCGTTACACGATCGCGTACATCGCACACGTCCCATTAGAACCGCGTGCGGCAGTGGCCGAGTGGACAGAGGATAAGCTCACCGTGTGGACAGGGACCCAGCGACCCTTCGGAGTGAGATCGGAACTCGCAAGCGAATTCAAGATTCCCGAGAATCAGGTTCACGTCATCATGCCGGATACCGGTTCGGCATACGGCGGCAAGCACACTGGCGAATGCGCAATCGAAGCGGCCCGGCTAGCAAAAGCGGTTGGGAAACCGGTAAAGCTTGTTTGGACTCGGGAGGAAGAATTCACCTGGGCCTATCTGCGTCCGGCAGGCGTTATCGAAATCGACAGTGGCATTGGCGGTGACGGCGCGCTGATGGCGTGGGAATTCCACAACTATATGTCGGGACCATCTGGTTTGCCGACGCCCTATGAAGTTCCCGTTAAAAAGGAACAATTCCATCAGGTGGAGTCGCCTCTCCGTGAAGGATCGTATCGCGGTCTCGCCGCCACAGCAAACCACTTCGCACGCGAGTCTCACATGGACGATTTAGCGGCGCTCGCAGGAATGAATCCGCTGGCGTTCCGTCTCCGTAATTTGCAAAACCCGCGCCTGAAGGCGGTGCTAATTGCCGCGACTGACAAATTCGGTTGGTCGAAGGTAAAGTCCTCTAAGAACACGGCATTCGGCCTTGCGTGTGGCACGGAAAAAGGCGGTTATGTCGCCGCTTGTGCGCAGATCACAATCGATAAAAATCGCGATGTTCACGTCGACCGAGTGGTAGAGGCCTGGGAATGCGGGGCTATTGTCAACCCCGAGCATCTGAAGAACCAGGTTGAAGGCGCAATCGTAATGGGCCTCGGCGGCGCTCTGTTCGAAGCCATCGATTTCGCAAATGGCCGCATTCTGAACCCGCATCTGGCTCAATATCGTGTACCACGCTTCAGTGACGCCCCGAAGATTGAAGTTATTCTCCTAGATCGAAAAGATACTCCCTCCGCTGGGGCGGGCGAAACGCCTATCGTTTGTATCGCGCCGGCGATTGGAAACGCTATTTTCGCGGCCACAGGCCTACGGATCCGTTCGATGCCAATATTGCCGACATTTCGCGCGTAGCCGCCAGCCGAAACTCAGAGCGCCAGACCGGTATCCAATGGATACATGAAAATCGGTTTTGTTGGGCTTGGCAAAATGGGTTCGCCCATGGCGCAAAATCTGCTTCGCGCCGGACATGAACTCACGGTTTATAACCGCACGCCAGAGAAAGCGAAGGCTCTCGCGCAACAGGGTGCGCGGGTAGCAACATCGCCAGTTGAAGCCGCTCGCGATTCAGAAGCTGTGTTTACGATGTTGTCTGATGATCGTGCCCTCGAAGAGGTAACGTTCGCTAACGATGGTGTTCTGGCGGGGCTTAGCAAGGGTGCGACGCATATCTCAAGCAGTACGGCCGGCACCAAGATCACGCGCTCGTTGAGTGAAGCGCACTACAGCCGCGGACAAGAGTTTGTTGCCGCGCCTGTATTCGGACGACCACAAGCCGCGGAAAGTAAACAGCTCGTTGTGGTAGCTGCCGGCAAGAAGTATCTTTTCGATCGTCACCAGCCACTTTTTGAGGCTATTGGACGACGCACCTTCCTGGTTGGCAGCGAACCTTGGCAAGCGAACTTGTTCAAGCTGCTGGGCAACTTCATGATCATGACGGTCATTGAAACCTTTGGAGAAGCTTTCGCTGCAGTCCGCAAAGCAGATTTCGACCATCATCAGTTTCTGGATGTGATGAACGAGTTGTTCGGGTCTCCGGTATACAAGAACTACGGCCAAGCGATCGCAGATGAGAAATTCTCTCCGTCGGGCTTTGCATTCAAATTGGGCCTTAAGGACATTCAATTGGCGATGGAAGCCGCGGCCGAATTCGATGCTCCGCTTCCCATTGCTAGCCTCATTCGCGACAACTTAATATCTGGACTGGCTAATGGTCATGAGCAGCTCGATTTAGCAAGCCTTGCCCTGGTGGCGGCACGGCATGCTGGGCTTGAACAGCGGGCCGTCAGCTCGCAAAGCGCGTAATGACCCATTTTTGAGCGCCCTTGTCGTACGCAAAAGAAACGCTGGCATCGAACTCTTTCGGGCTGGGGCTCGCCCCGCACATCACGATATGGCTTAAATCGATGGACGTGGGTTGGTTAGTCTGATCGGGCAACATCAGTTGGTAGCCGCAGGCCGGGTTCTGTTTTTTGACGTACGTGATCCAGGTCTCGGCTTTCGCATTGTTGCGCAGCAGTGTCGCGGCGTTTTCCGGGGTTAGAGCAGGGACAGTCGCTTTAGGCGGTGTGCTACACCCGACCAGCGCGAGAGACGCAAGTGCAAACCACGGTAAGGAAAACGAGAATTTAGTCACTGCGGGCATCGTAACATCCGACTGCGAGTTATTTTTAGGCCGAATCGCGCTTTAATCCGAACACCCGCAGCGCGATGCCGCCGAAGATGTCGCGCAGGCGAGAATCCTGAAGAAACATTCTATCCAGCAGGCGGATCGAAAAGGGCGGCCGCCATGCAGGATCACGCAGCTTGCGTCGATTGATGATGCCGGCGAGTGCTTCGCGCGGTTGCGTGCGAAAGCTGTCGAGCATCGCGGTCTGATGCACGCATGAGATGGTGCAAAACGGAGCACAACCCTTCGGCTTCGCACCCTCCCGGAGAACGTCTTCAACGGTGTAGTGTTCGAGGGGAATTGCAGGATGTCCGCGCTGCTGCGAACAGTAGTGAACCAGGCCATCTTCGCAGATGTACAGAAATCGGCCGCCAGCGGGACAATGCCACTGATTGGGAAGCGCGCGAACGATGTTGCTTTGAAAGCCATCATGATGCGCGAAGGAGAAAAGGCCGCTGCCCAAAGCCATGATCCGTTCGTAGACGCCCGTCTGCGCGCCGTTTAAAGATTCTAGTTGCCCAGAGCCGTCGTGAATGATTCCGACGGTACTGCCGAAACCCAGTTGCCGCGAACGCGCCGCAATTTGATACGCATCCTCCGGATGGCGAATGTCGCTGCCCAACACCGAATTGATGGTGACATCGAATTCGGCGTACTCTGCAAGCCACTGTAGCTTGCGGTCCAGCACCTTCAGACTTTTCTTCGATACCTCGTCAGGCTGCACATTATCGATGCTGATCTGCAGATAATCCAGGCCCGCTTTGTTCAGGCGCTTGATACGGTCCGGGGTCAAAAGATAACCATTGGTGATGATAGTGGCGATGGCGTCACGCTTTCGAGCACGGGCGATCAATTCATCGAGATGGGGATGCAGAGTCGGTTCGCCCCCGCTAAACGTAATGATGCTGGTTCCCAATTCACCCAGCTTGTCGATGCGGCGGAGCATAACTTCCGTGGGTACCGGAGGAGAGTCCTTGTCGAACTCATTACAGTACGTACAGGCGAGATTGCAGCGCCGAATCGGGATGATTTGCGCCAGAATTGGATGGCTTTTCGATGCCATCGCGCGTACAAACATGCGCGCTTCGCGCCACCGGCGGCGAGTTTTGAGTATTGCCTGCAACATCTTCAGGCTACGATAGATCTCCTTACAGATGCGGCGCGATAACGAGTTTTTCGGCGAAGCAGAGCTGGATCTGATTTACGTCGCGCATCGCCTGCGCGACGCGCTCAAGATCGAGAATTTGCTCAGCGTGGCAGGCGTGGATTACCTCGTCGAAACCGGAACATACATGGGCGGATTACTGTTCAAGCGGGAATTGACCGGAGCGTTTTTCTACGTTGCGCCAAAGGACCGGGAACCTGCGCGAGACCTGCTGGTCAAGAATCGCTACAAGCCATATGAGGTGCTGTGACGAACTCCCATATTAATAACTTCCTGAACCGCCTCGACTACCAATTCCGGATGTTCCAGGTGCAGCCAGTGGCCTGATTCCGGCACTTGAATGTGTTTTCCGCAGCCGCTCTGCTTTATCCATTCATCACGTTCGTCAAGCTCTTCCTGCTTTGCGGTCGCAGCCGAAAGAATCACCATCGGCCGACCTCTCACTGGCATTTCCACGGTGCGCCTGGCGCATTCGGGCAAGCAATGTAGGTAAGCCGCCATGGCCAGAAAACACTTGGGATCGCTCCAATGAGAACGGACCAGCGGCCAAACCTCCGGTGGGAGTTTTCGCACCTCCGCGATGAGATTGGTCATCGCCGTGGTACCTTGGCGGCCGCCCAATCGCGCAATGTGCTTTGGAAACCAGCGTCTTCCCGCCACTAACAGTGCCAGTGAACCCCGCACCAATCCAAAGCGTGCCGCCCACGCCCCGCGTTTAGATAGCTTGACCCCAAGCAACAACCGCCGAAGTTCTGGTTGAGGACAATCAGCCCACGCTTTCACGGACACGGGATCGACCAGCACCAGACCGGCCACATCCTGAGGGTAGAGCGCTGCGTAAGCGCGTATCAACAAGCCGCCAAACGAATGGCCGACGAGAACATACGGTAGCTCGGCCCGGGCTTGCAATAGCAGAGAACGAAGTTCTGAGATCATGCCGTCGACGCTGCGAGGGACCTCAGACGCCGCACTCCATCCCAAACCTGCGCGGTCATAACTAATTACCCTGGCAAATGCCGCGATCTTCGGTTGCACCAATGCCCAACTCAGCGAGCTTGCGCCGATACCGGCTTCGAGAACGACGATGGGGCTTCCCTGCCCCTGTTCATGCAGATGCAAACGCGCATTGCCTACCTGGATGAGCCGCCCGGGTGGAGGATGGACGTGCCGGTCGCGGGCCGCGCTGATTGTTTGATAAAAAAAGGCTGCCGCCAGAAGCGCTAGCGGAACCAGAACGAAAAGCATAATGGCGGGAGCCGTAACTAACTCTGTTAGTCGGCAACCATTAGCTCGCCCGGGATGATAGGGCGTGTGCGGGGCAGTAACCCAAAGGCTGCCGCCGCGCCGACACTTGCCAGCATCATAACGAAGGTTGTGAGCTTAAAGAGATCGCCGGCTTGCGACCTGGGCAACAACTTCCAAAGGACGAGTAATAGTGCTTGGGCTGTTGTAACCGACCAAACCGCGCCATAGAAATAGCGGCGCTCCCAGCCTTCACCCTTGGTCGATTTTCCGACTCGCGGAAGAATTCCCGCAAATCCGCAGATGACTAGAATCAGCAGCAACGGAAAGTAGGCATATGCATAGATCTGCTGCAGGTACCATTTGCCGGCCAGCGCGGCGAAGGCGAGCCCCGCCAGATTCAGAAGAGCGAAGTTAAGCAGCGCATTCCAGGCAAACGTATAACAAATCCGGCGGTATAAAGGATTTGGCTTGTCTTCGCAGAAGCGAAGGATGTAGGGCTGGGGCTCAACCCCTGGAAGCTGACCGTAATAACCGGCGACTCCAGTGCCCAATAATACGAAACAAAGCCAAATGAAGTTGCCTTTGCGCGGTCCATGGGCAAAAAGGTCGAAGGTTAGCGGTCCGGGAGCCAGGAAGAAAACCCAAATCCAGATGGGCCAATGAGCAAGCCGATAGATAGTCTTGTTGCGCTCGCGAATTTTGCGGTCTTGAGCGTACTCCACTCTGATGGCGTAAGGCATCCCTGCACAAATCGTACTATTTTGTGCGATCGTGAAGAATCTTGCACTTAGTGCAGCTTAAGGTCGGCTGAAATCAGCGCGTCCAACGCGAATGACAGTCTCGTTCGCGGCTTGCGGCCGGCGCGCGGCCTCGTTACCTTGGGTGGTTGCCGGGTTTGGAGGCGCGTTTTCGGTCCATGCACCATACACACGATTGTCGAAGACCGCTAGCCAGGTGTAGTCGCCCAAAAATGTGTTTTGTTGCCCGTGAAAGGCATTATCGGTCCAGGCGTAATTGTCGAAGGTGCGACCACCGTCGGTGGACCGCCCTAACGTGATGCGAGTTTGACGATTGACGGGATCATCGCGGCGATCGTAGAACATTACATAGACTGCGCCGGTCTTCTGATCCACAGTCATCCATTGATAAAACTGGTCGTTGCCGTTATGTATTGGGTCGTTATTCACGCGCACCGGCTTTGACCAACTGTGGTCCAGGTCCGGAGAAGACGACAAAAACACATCCACATCTCCATTGCGGTAGTCGCTCCAGCAGATGTAGATCCTCCCGCGATTCGGGCCCGGGCTCGTATCCACCGCAATCTGCGGAAATCCCTCTACCCGCGAAACGCCCGGTACTTCACCGAAATAGGGCGGCCCAACTTTGAGCACAGTTCGCGGTGCTATAAAGCTTCGGCCGCCGTCATGGGATTGAGTCAGCACAATACTGTTTCCGTCATCCCAGATGGCGTAGATGGTTCCATCCGAGCCGATCGCTTGCACGTATCCACCGAGCGATCCATTATCATCTCGCGGAAGACCCGCATGAACGCTGATTTCTTTCGGAGTGGACCATGTTTTGCCGTCATCGGTAGAGCGGGAAAACAGCATAACAGATTTTTCGAGTTGCCATTCCACCCAGCCGACGTACAAATTGCCTAGATAACGACTTTGGGGTGAGTTGTCGGCGAAGATGCGCGGCTCATCTTCGAATTGAATATTTGCCTCA